>DAOTHK010000027.1:0-12510 GCA_035447625.1 Chlamydiales bacterium | reverse complement strand
TGCCGGAAGATCCCAGATCAAAGAAATCAAAAAGCCTGATGTCAACAGCATCACAGGTCTTTCTCCAACAATTGCCATCGAACAGAAATCCGTTGGAAAAAATCCCCGATCAACGGTAGGAACTCTAACCAACATCTACGATTTCATGCGTATTTTATTTTCAAAGATAGGCACATTCCATTGCCCCATCAGTTTTGAAAAAGTAATGCCGATGAGCGACGAAAGCATTTTAAGAGAAATTCTCATAAATGAAAAAAATGCAAAAATCCAAATACTTGCTCCCGTTGTTCAAAATAAGAAAGGACATTTCAAAGAACTTTTAGAACAACTACTCAAAAAAGGTTTTCTTCGTGTTCGGATCGATGATGAATTTAAGGATTTATCAGAAAAAATTTCATTAAATCCTAGCAAGCATCATCGTATCGATCTTGTTATCGATCGTCTGATTGTAAATGAAAATAATCATACAAGACTGCAAGAATCTATTTTTCAAGCTCTTGAAGAAGGCGAAGGCGTTTTTTCCATCTATAATAATGATACCCGAGAAGAAAAAACTTTTTCAAAACATGCCTATAGTCCAAAATCCAAAAAGTTCTACCCCCCTTTAGACCCTCAGGATTTTTCTTTCAATCACCCATCTGGAATGTGTGAAACTTGCGCAGGCCTTGGCGAGGTATTCGAATTCGATATAGAAAAAATCGTAGATCCAGATTTAAGTATTTCCGAAGACTGCTTTAATGTAGGGCCACATTATAAAACCATACGCTATAGCAATATCTATAAAAACCTTGCAAAACAATACGATTTTTCCGTAACAACTGCATGGAAAAATCTTTCTAAAAAAGCGAAACAAATCATCTTATACGGAACAAAAGAAAAATGGACTCCGATGCTGTTTTTCCATCCGATAAAAAAAACAACATGGCAAGAATTCGTGCATTGGAAAGGAGTTCTAAACGAAGCCAAAGAAAGACTCAAAGAATCAAAATCCGAAATCTACCGCAATAAAATTCAATCCTTGATGCATCATTCTACCTGCCACAGTTGCCATGGCAGTAAGATCAAACCTTATCCTGCTGCTGCTACTCTTTACGGAAAGACTATTCATGAATTAGCTTCAATGCCTATTAAAAATCTTTTGGAATTTTTCCAAAAGATAACCCTCACCGATTATGAAAAAATTATCGCAGAAGATCTTTTCAAAGAAATCATTCAACGGTTGCAATACTTAATTGGTGTAGGGCTACATTATCTAACTTTATCACGAACAGCCCCTTCTCTTTCAGGAGGAGAATCTCAAAGAATCCGTTTGGCAAGCCTCATAGGAAGTGGTCTTAAAGGAACTACCTATATTCTAGACGAACCATCCATCGGCCTGCATCCTGAGGACCATGATAAATTACTTCAAACGATTCTCAAACTAAAAAAGGACAACAATACCATTATCTTAGTTGAGCATGATCCTAAAACCATGATGCATGCCGATACAATTGTTGATTTCGGACCTCTTGCTGGAAAATTTGGTGGAGAAATTATTTATCAAGGCAATCTAAAAAACCTTTTAGTCGATGAAAAATCGTTAACAGGAAAATACCTCAGCAATAGAAAAAGAATTGAAATTCCGAAACCAAGACCTTCTGCAAAAGATTTTCTCATATTAAAAAAAGCCTCTACCAACAATTTAAAAAACGTGGATTTAAAAATTCCTTTAAATCGATTTATTTGCATCACAGGAGTTTCAGGATCGGGAAAATCCTCCTTAATTTCTCAAACCCTCTATCCAGCTCTTTCAAACAAACTGCATCGCTCTTCTTTAAAGACAGGTCCCTTTGATTCAATTAATGGAATTGAAAAAATCGATAAGGTGATTTTTGTCGATCAGTCCCCTATCGGAAGATCCAACAGATCCAATCCAGCTACCTATACCAAGGTACTGGATGATATCAGACAATTTTTTACTTCTCTTAAAGAAAGTAAAATGAAAGGGCTAACCCCAGGACATTTCAGCTTCAACGTCAAAGAGGGCTCCTGTCCTTATTGCAAAGGAATGGGACAAATTAAAATCGATATGGATTTCATGGAAGATGAATGGACGACTTGCCCCGAATGCAAAGGAAAAAGGTTCTCTTCTGAAATTTTGCAAGTCAAATACAAGGATCAAAATATTTTAGATATCCTTGAAATGGATATCGATACCGCCTGTGATCTTTTCAAGCCGATTCCAAATATTTATAAAAAGCTCCATCTTTTGCAAAAAGTAGGCCTTGGCTATATTCATTTAGGCCAAGCTTCGACAACTCTTTCAGGAGGAGAGGCGCAACGCATTAAACTTGCCAAAGAACTCAATCGTCCAGAAACCGGAAAGACCCTCTATATTTTTGATGAACCAACTACCGGTCTTCATTTTAAGGATATCGACCAGCTTTTAAACATCCTCTATGCTCTTGTTGATAAAGGAAACACCGTCCTTGTCATCGAACATAATAGTGATTTTATTAAAACTTGCGATTATGTCATCGAACTGGGACCCGAAGGTGGCGAAAACGGTGGAAAAATTATCGCAGAAGGCAATATGAAAAAGTTTTTAAAAGAAAACACAGCCACTGCAAAATTCTTAAAACAATCCTTTGCAATACCCACTCATATAAATGATCCAAAACCACTGGAATCCTTTGATAAAAGCTCAATTACAATTGAAAAAGCTGCTCAAAACAACTTGAAAAATATCTCTTTATCGATTCCTCATAATCAGCTCACAGTACTAACAGGACCATCTGGCTCTGGGAAAAGCTCACTTGCTTTTGAAACAATCTATGCCGAAGCCATACGAAGATATTTGGATGCCATGCCCGCATCATTTAGACAAATGATGAATCAAATGACCAAACCCAAAGTAGAGAAGATTCTTGGGCTGACTCCAGCTGTTTCCGTAGAACAGAAACACCATAAGGCAAGTCCTAGATCCACAATAGGAACAATTACGGAAATCTACGATCACCTGCGTATTTTATTTACTCATGCAGGAATTGCCTACTGCCCCGACACTCATGAAAAAATCACCACGATTTCCCCTGAATTTATCGCTAATAAAATCATCGAAGAGCATCCAAATGCCAAAATGCAAGTACTTGCCCCGCAATTGCTCAAATACAAACAGTCTTTTCAGGATCTAATCGACCATATCAAACAATCAGGCTATATCAAACTTCGTCTAAACAATCATTATTATGACTTAGACGAACCCATTGCCTTCAATCCGAAAGAACAAAATGAAATACTTATTGTCGTAGATCGTTTGATCATCAGAAAAGAAAATAAAAACAGAATCTTAGAAGCGATTGAAAAAGCTGCAGAGCTAGGCGAACAAACTCTTTTCATAGCACTTGAAAAAGAAGACTTATATTTCAACTTATCGCATGCATCAGAGATTTCAGGAAAATCCTATCCTCCAATTACAACAGCTACTTTTTCCTTTAACTCAGAACAAGGGATGTGCCTAGAATGTCAAGGGATTGGAACGGTTTATACCAATTCTTTAATCGACAATCCAAAGTTTCTTACGCTCAACCTAAAAGATCTTTATTATTTGTTTATCGATGGCAATAAAGCTTCCTATGATCTATTCAAATCCTATTTCAAAAAATGCAAAATCGACCTCAAAACCCCTCTGGAAAATTTATCTAAAACTGAACTAGATCTTATCTTTAATGGTGCTTCAGCAATCGAATATCAAAAAGACAATATCTCATTTAAATGGGGAGGGATCACCCCTCTTTTATCCTATGCCGCTAAACATGCGAAATCTTGGTTTCGGCAACCTTTGATGCATCTACTCAAACAAAAAACATGTCCAGTATGCCATGGCAATCGCCTCAATCCCCTAGCTTCAAATGTCAAAGTTGAGAATAAGACGCTTCCAGAAATTTGCTCCATGCCGATTTTCAAACTAAAAAACTGGATAGAATCTTTGAATCTTAAGCAAACAATTGTAAAAGATTCACTGCATCAAATTCTTAAAAAACTGGAATTTCTCATTGAAATTGGATTACATTATATTTGCTTGAATCGTTCCGCTCCAACATTAAGTACAGGAGAGCTTCAAAGGATTTTTATCGCCAAACAGCTCGGTTCCACACTAACACACTGCACCTACATCATCGATGAACCGACAGTAGGACTTCATCCCCATAATACAAGATTGCTTCTCAAGGCTTTGGAAAAACTTCTTTCCCATAACAATACTTTAGTTCTTGTGGAACATGATTTTAAAATAATTGAGCGTGCCGATCAAATTTTTGATTTCGGCCCAAAAGCCGGCAAATTTGGTGGAGAAATACTCGCTCACGGCACTCTTGAAGAAATCAAAAACAATCCAAACTCTTTAACAGGACAATATCTTTCAAAACAAAAAAAGGTCTTCTGTCCCGCTAAAAAAAGAAAATCAAAAGAATTTATCACCATCCAAAATGCTCATTTACACAACCTCAAAAATATTGACGTAGAGATTCCAACCAATATGCTTGTAGGCATTTGCGGAGTATCTGGCGCCGGCAAATCCACTTTGATCAACGATCTGCTGACACCTGCTATAAAAAACAATCTTCTTAAAAGACATCCCGAAAATAATGTCACTTATCAAAACACCTATTTTAAAAATCTAGATCTCTTTAAAAATCTGATTTATCTCGATCAGAAAAATATCGGCCTTACCAATCGCGCTGATATTTCCACCTACTGCGAAATCATGACACATATCCGCTCTTTCTATACACAACTACCAGAAGCTAAAACGCAAGGGATCCAACCCAGATATTTCAGCTATAACCACATCAAAGGAATGTGTCCTCATTGCAAAGGAATTGGTTATAAAACAATCGACTTGCAGTTCCTTCCACCTGTAGAAGTTGTATGCGATCATTGCAAAGGCTACAGACTCAATGAAAAAGCGCTCAAAGTCAAATACAAAGGCAAGCATATCGGCCACCTTCTAAAAATGAGTATCTACGAGGCTTTAGAATTTTTCGAAGCAATTCCCAAGGTCAAAAAACGTCTCGAGAAACTAATTTCGGTTAATTTAGGATATCTATCTCTTGGCCAAGAAATTGCCAGCCTATCCGGTGGCGAAGCCCAGAGGCTTCGACTTGCCAAAGAGCTTATGAAACGCTCTTTAAAAAATACCCTTTATATCTTCGATGAACCATCCAAAGGCCAACATGTCGATGATCTTAATCTTTTAATGCCTCTTTTCCATGAAATCATCGATCGGGGTAATTCCATGATCCTTATCGATCATAGCATAGAAGTTCTTGCCAACTGCGATTATTTAGTCGAGTTAGGTCCTCAAGCCGGAGATGAAGGAGGAAAAATTATTGCAAAAGGACCTTTGGATTCCTTTATCCAATTCCAAGACTCGAATACTTCTTCCTATCTTCTTGAATATCTAAAAACAAATAATTACCTCTAAAATTCAAATTTTTATATTGCCGATATTCAAAAAAGATTTTATACCTAAAAAAAAGGAGCTCATCATGGTACCCGTTGCCTCACATAAAAAAGTACAAGCTGTATCATCCATCATTTTTCTAATCGGACTTGCCGTACTTGCTTTCTATAATTCCTGGTGGCCTGGCATCATGCTTGTCTTAGGGCTATCAATCGCCGCAAGACAAATTCTCAAAGGAAAAATCTACGATACTATCCTAACTCTTATCATCTTTGTTGGTGCTTTCATCATCTTTTTAAAAGGATACGAACAAAGATTTTTGCTTCCAGTCCTATTTACTTTAGGAGCTCTACATATTTTTATTCGTGAATTTCTTGCTTTCCAAGATAAAACAGAAATCGAGAAAGAAGAAGAAATAGAAGCGGATATTGAAGAGGAAGAAGATCAGACTAAAAAATAGCCTTTTCTTCTTTAAGTAAATCAAAAACATCCGGATATTTTTCGATTAGCGATGGAATTGGTGAAAATAATGGCTTTGGCAAAGCCTTTATATCAAACCACTGCCATCCAAGACATTTTTCAGGCTCCATTCTCGTTACAGTTCCTTCAAACTCATCTACACAAGCAAAGATTGTAATATAATGCTTGGAATCCTTTTCCATCATATTTTCAACCCATGGCCCCAATTTTATTGAAAGAGGTTTGATTCCAACTTCTTCTTGAAGTTCTCTTTCGACACAGGAAAAAACAGTTTCTCCAAACTCCAAATGTCCTCCTGGAAAGGCCCAAAGACCTTCTCCATGAGAACCTGTGCGTTTTCCTAAAAGAATATTACCCTCTTTACGAACAATGGCAGCAACACCCACGCGAACTTGTGATAAATTAGAAAAAGCCATATCTAAAAATAATCCTATAAAAAATTGATTCCCATAGCACTTTTCATTTCCTGCAAAGTACTGTGAGCTACTTCTCTTGCCACTTTAGAGCCTTCGACAATCATTTTTCGGATACTGCCTTTATCTTCTGAAAGCATCAAACGCTTTTCTCGGATCGGTTTAAATTTATTTTCCAATACATTTAGAAGATACTTTTTACAAACCATATCACCAAGACCACCGTTTTGATAATGATCCTTCATTTCCTGCAACTTCTCTTTATCCAAATCAAAAGCATCCAAATAAGTAAAGACAGGATTTCCTTCCACTTTTCCAGGATCTTCAACACGTAGATGATTTGGATCGGTATACATGCTTTTTACTTTTTTCATTAAAGTCTTTTCATCATCTTTCAAATAAATCGCATTATTCAAAGTCTTACTCATTTTAGCACTACCATCAATACCTGGAAGTCTTGCCACTTTCGAAGTATAGGCCGCAGGCTCTATCAAAATATCTTGATTGTAGGTTCTATTGAACTTTCTAACCAGTTCCACGGTCTGTTCGATCATCGGAAGCTGATCATCTCCGACTGGTACTAGATTCGCTTTAAAAGCTGTAATATCCGCCGCTTGTGAAACAGGATAAACCATAAATCCAGCTGGAACAGATTCGTTAAAGTTTTTCTGTTTAATTTCAGCTTTAACAGTTGGATTATGTTTCAAACGATTCCACGTCACTAAATTGAGATAATACATGGTAATTTCTGATAGTTCCGGCACCTGTGACTGCAAGAAGATCGTTGTTTTTTCAGGATCAATACCAACGGCTAAATAATCCAAAGCCACTTCAATAATATTTTCCTGAATAAGCTTTGGATTATCTGCATGGTCTGTCAAGGCTTGCATATCTGCAATCATCACATACTGCTTATATTCATCTTGGAGTTTGACTCGATTCTCTAATGACCCCACATAATGTCCCAAATGCAACGGTCCGGTAGGTCTATCGCCTGTTAAAATAATTTTCTTTGTCATAATCATCTCATTTTATCGTTCAAAACTAATATAATAACCCTAAAAAAATATGTCAGCAAATTTGCGCATTCTTATTGAAATCTATTCATTCGAACTGTTCTATTTTTTGCTTAGAAAAGTTAAATAATCTTTCACACCCAATATTACAATTTGATAAGGATGATTTTCTAAGATTAATTCCATCAGCTTCAAATCCGTCATATTAATAAGACCTTTACGAAAACTATCCAATAATTTTTCACGTAAAAGATCTACTAAATACAGATCTATTGGTAATTTAGAATCCATTTTTTTTAAACATATTATCGCTAGAAATAAATCATTTATTTGTAAAGCTAAATACACAAGACTTGGACTAGATAAAATTTCAGTAGCAAAAACAACCTCATAAAATCCTTCTATTTTTCCTAAACTTAAACCACGTTTAATTGAAAGATTCATTATTATCGCCAAATGACAATCAAAACCTTGTCTAGTTGCAAAACTATTTAAAGGAAATTCAAAAGGAAATCTTTCTAATAATACGAATTGAAAAATTCCTTGATCTCTAGATCTCAATTTACAACTATTAACACTCATCTTTTATCCTTTTTGAAAATTAAATTATTATAAAAAAATTTAATAGGGACGTTGTAAAGATATGCAAAAAAATTTCCACTTTTTTTCTCAAAAAAATAATTGATCACATAAACAAAAATTAGAAAAAATCATACTTTTAAATGATCAACTTCTCTTATCCTTCAGCAACTATTTCAGTTGAATCTACATCTTGTACATTATTTTCTTCTAAAGCTCTTACAATAGCAAAAAATTGCCGATATGTTATTTTATTTAATGCTATCAATTTACGAATGCCACATATTATAACATACGAGCTGACTGAATCTGCCAGATATTTAGCAATATACTCACGTGCTTGTTGCATATGTGGCTCATCTTCTTTTTTTTCAGTTTTATTTTTAAAAACATTCAAAATCTCGCAATATTTAACAAAATCAAACGGCTTTGAAAGGAAGAAAAAATCTGTTAAATTCACAATACTTTCCCTAATAAATGTCTCATCACTAATAGACTGATCTTCAAATTGATTGATATGATCAAACGCTTCTAAAGGATGGTCATTTTTAAACAAAATATAAAAACACCAAGGTTCTCTAGTTTCTAATGACTTCTGAGAATCTATTTCGTATTGATAAGGTCTTTCAGATCCTTCATTCAATAAATTTTGCACGTAAACATACGTTTTCAAAGCAACCAATAAAGGAAAACCATGTAAACGAGTAATAATTCCCTTTATATTCTCAATAGATAATTTTTGTATGAGTTCGTCTTTTTCGCTTCGGGAAAAGCTCCTAATATGATTCTCCACCATCGTTTTTTCCTTTTCTTTAAGTGAAAGAAAAAAACAATCTGCAGATTGCAAACTCATTTTTACAGTCATTAAAAACAGATCTACTTGATGATTATGACCAACCGGTCCTGATGTACCTGAAATCTTCAAACTGAACCTCTTCTAATAAAAAGATAAAAATTATAATGACAATTCTTCTATTTTTGCAATTTCTAAAAAATCATATAAATTATATCAGTAACAGTTTGATTAAAAACTTATCACCAAAATACATACAAATAAAATAGAAACTTCTCTACTAAGACAAAAAAACACTTGAATGAATATAGACTTTGTGGGATGACCATAGTCAAATAACAGAAAAGATATGCATAAATGAAAAAAATTGACCGCTACGAAATTTTGGAAACGATCGGATCCGGAGGAATGGGAGAAATTCTTCTTGTCAAAGATCCTATTTGTCAAAGAAAACTCGCCCTCAAAAGAATTAAAGATAAATTCATTAAAAGCCCTTTGATGCAAAAGCGCTTTTTACGAGAGGCAAGAATTGCTTCAAGACTGACACACCCCTCCATTATTTCGATCTACTCCATTCATCAGGAAAATGACAATATCTTTTATACGATGCCCTATATTCAGGGAGAAACCCTAAAAGCTATTCTACAACGCACCAAAACAGCTCTTAGCAAAGGAGAAAAACTAGATCCGATCGGTGGATCCATCCCTCAATTAATCAGAATTTTTCTCAGCATCTGCGAAGCTATCTCCTACACCCATGCCAACAAAATCATCCATCGGGACATCAAACCAGAAAATATTATCATAGGAACTTATGGAGAAGTTATTTTACTTGATTGGGGCATTGCTCAATTTGCTACAGAAGATTTGCGTGAAGAAGAAAACGAGACAATTTTTGGTGATGATAAAACAAACCTTACCATGCCGGGAAAATTTGCTGGAACCTTGCATTATCTCCCTCCGGAAAGAGTCTTTGGAAAACCCTCCACTTATTCTACTGATCTCTATGCATTAGGAGTTCTGCTTTACCAAATTCTGACCTTGCATCTTCCTTTTCATAGACCTTCCATCCAAGAATTCAAAAAATGGGCAAAAAAAGAAAAACTCATCGATCCTACCGAAAGAGCTCCTTATAGAGAAATACCTCATGAACTGTCGCAAATAGCAATCAAAGCCTTATCTTTCGATCAGAAAAAAAGATATCAAACAACAGCTGAGATGATTGCCGATGTCAATAATTACATCGAAGGAACCCCTCATTGGACACCTCTTGCAACTCTAAAAATAGAAAAACCATCGGATTGGGCATTCCAAGAACATCTACTTTTAAATGAAAACATCGAATTTCTTCCTAATGAAGAAGAACCTTCTTGGGCATTTGGGATGATCTCCAAACAACTATTTCCTGAAAATATCGCCATTAAAACCTCTTTCTTTTTGGAAGAGAATTGCGAAGGGATCGGATTTTTAATCAATGCAAAAGATAACAAACCTCAAATCAAAGATGGCTACCTATTATGGATCCATCCATCCGCAATACGCCTTTATCTCAATAATATTTTAATCGAAGAAAAACAGATTGACTTAAAGCAAAAACAAAACGCCCTTTCAATTGAAAAACGTGATCAAAACCTTTTCATTTATTTAAATAAAAAACTGATTTTCGTCCATACAAGTCATTTACCTCATCCCGAAACACATATCGGTTTTTTCCATAAGGATCTACTTTTCAAATTAGAAAAAACTCAAATCTATTCCGGGTCGCAAAATATCACCGTTAATTGTCTTGCCATTCCGGATGCCTTTTTCGCCAAAAAGGATTTTAATACGGCACTGCAAAAATATAGGGAAATTGGCATCAGTTTTCCCGGAAGAACCGAAGGACGGGAAGCCCTTTTCAGAGCCGGAATTACCCTATGCGAAAAAGCAAAAATCTGCAAAACCAAAAAAGAAAAAAACAAAATCTTAGATGAAGCTTACATTGAATTTGAAAAACTCTCCTCAACGCCAGGTGCTCCTTTCGAATATCTGGGAAAAGCCATCACTTATCAAATTCTAAATAACTCGGAAGAAGAAGCTAATTGTCTAGAACTTGCCCTTAGAAAATTCCCTAGACACCCTCTTCTACACGTCGTCTACGAACATATTTATTACAGACTTCTAGAATCCCTCAATGTTGAAAGGGATTTTTCATATCGATTACTTCTAATAATCATTATGCAAGTTCCCATGCTTCGTAATAAAAAAGAAATTCAAAACCTGATTACAGCGCTTTTTAAAAATTTCCAATCACAATCGCTTTTCACATTGATGGAAAAAGACAAAAACCTTACAGCTGCTATTATGATCGCTCTTCTACTTAAAAGAGCCGGAACCCTTTTTGAAATCTTCAATAATTTAAGAAAGAACATTCACAACGAATCCTATCTAATCGTCTTTCCCCTATATTTTTGTGTCCTCAAAAATGAAGCACTCAAAAAAGAAGCTTTGAATCTTGTCGAAACTTTTTCATCCTACAACCATATTTCAAAAATCATCTTCGAACAAAAAAGACCTTTAGATAATAAAATCAATACAGTAATCAAACAACTTTCAGAAACCCCCTCAAATTTCGAAATCTATATTCTTCTCTATTTACTGGAAAGCCTGATCTTCAAAATGCCCTACGAAACAGCGGAAAACTTTTTTCAAAAATTTGATCATCTAAAATTTAACGAAGAACAAAAGGCATCTTACGATGCATTAAAAATCTATACCTATCTATTCAATCATAATGAACAAAAAGCATCTAAAATTCTTTTCTCCTATTCTCAAGATACACTTACCGATGAACAATCCCCTCTTTTTGGACTTTATGGACTTTACATGTATTTCTTTGAAAAAAAGGAAAAAGCGATCAAACATTTCCAAAAAAGCATCGATCTTTACGATCCTCCCATTCCTACCTTAATCGGTCATTTCATTTTGCAAAATATTGATTTGAAAATAGGATGGATCAAAAGAGCCTTTTTCTTAGAAAGAAATGAATTATATAAACAACTTTTCCTTTTTTATTCGCTAAATAATGATGAAAGCGAAAAAGAAAAAATCGCTCAAAAAATTATTACTCCTTTTTAAAAAGAAATCTAACCAAGCTCTCTTTGACAGTTTCTTAAATATCTGATATTTTAGATTCTAAATTATTTATTATTGCGAGAAGTTATGACAAACCAACCTAAAGAATTACCCAAAGCCTATGATCCGAATATCTCAGAAGAAAAATGGTATACCTTTTGGGAGAAAAACAAATTATTCAAAGCAGATCCAACCTCCGACAAACCTCCTTACTGCATCGTCATTCCTCCTCCCAATGTTACCGGAATGTTACATATGGGACATGCTCTTGTAGACACCTTGCAAGATATCTTAATCCGTTATCACCGCATGAACGGCTATGAGACCCTTTGGATTCCCGGTACCGACCATGCCGGTATAGCCACACAAACCATCGTTGAAAAACATCTTATCAAAACCGAAGGCAAACGCCGCAAGGATTATTCCCGCGAAGAATTTTTAAACCACACATGGAAGTGGAAAGAAGAAAAAGAAGACCGCATCTTGAATCAGTTAAAACGCCTGGGTTGTTCCTGTGATTGGGATATGATCCGTTTTACAATGGATGATCAAAGCAATGAAGCTGTTCAAACAGTTTTCAAAAAAATGTTCGATGAAAAAATCATCTACCGTGGCGATTATCTCGTAAACTGGGATCCTGTGACACAAACAGCTCTTGCAGATGATGAAGTA
>DAOTHK010000026.1:0-12639 GCA_035447625.1 Chlamydiales bacterium | reverse complement strand
GAGTTAGAGGACCAACATAAGAACAAGTCACTTCCGCTTCATCAATATGAGAACAAGAAGAAATAATGGAAGAATTTATAATCGCTTTATTGCCAATCTTCACTCGTTTCATTAAGACTGCGTTTTTGACTAATGCACCAGAATGGACTTTGACCCCTTCTTGTACATTGGAGTTTTCAATAATCATTTTTAAATACGGAAGAGATTGTTTTGAACGCATCGCCCCTAAAGCTTTAATCGCTTCAATACGCACAGAATAATTTTTTTCCTTTTTTAGTAATGCAAGGATTTCTTTTTGCAAAATATCATCACGATAACGCATTGCAAGAGATATCGAACTTTGACGTAAAATTGCATTAGAACTTTTCATAAAAAGACTCAAAAGCTCTACGGATTTCGCATCGTTGACATAAAAACTTGCGAGCATACTCATCTGTTGAAGAGGATAATAATTCGATTCTGCCGCTTTATATAAATATTGCCAGCACAGATCTTCGATCTGTGGAATATATTTCTCATAATCCTTTCGATATGAATCAATAAGAGCATAAGCCTTCTGAAATTCACCTTTTCTTACATAAGCTTGCGCTTTATAAAATTGGAACTCATTTGTTTCTGGATAACTTTTTACTCCTTCTTCCGCTTCTTCTATAACTGCATTAAAATCATTCAAAACAAGAGCGGACTGAATCCTTCTAATATGTTCATCAGCAACATTCCCATATAATGCCGAAAAGATAAACAGGGGTGTTATCCAAAACTTTTTCATATCTACCCCATAATTCCTAGGGGACGTCCCCCAATAAGATGAAAATGCAAATGAAAAATCGTTTGCCCTGAACTTTGTCCATTATTTGTTAAAAATCGATATCCTTTCTCGACACCAAACTCTTTTGCTACTTCTTGAGCCTTTTTAAAAATCTTAGGTAAAAGATCAAAATCATCTTTCCCCATAAATTGCATGGAAGGAATTTCTTTTTTGGGAATCAATAAAATATGAACTGGTGCAACCGGATAGGCATCATGAATCACAATCATATCTTCATCTTCATAAATAATTTTTGCCGGTAATTCCTTATCAATAATTTGTTTAAAAATACTCTTTTTCATAATTCCTCTTATTCCAATATTTGATTTAAAGCTTTCATAGCATCTTCTTTTGTTTCCCAAATCGAAATAAAACGACCTTTATGGCAAAATACTGCTCCATCGATATGAGTCACCTTTTTCAGTCCTTCATCATATAACCCTGCCCACTCTTGAGGCAAGGGTTGTCTTGTTGCCATCCGATTTTCATATGTTGGAGGAATCGCCCTGAGCTTCCAATGAGGACCTGATGGCATAATCAAAAATTTTGCTGGATGAGTCTTTCCACCAAGTTCAAAAAAAGCTTCCTGCCAAGGAATTTCCTTATCAAAAATCAAAAAACTTTTTCCTTTTTCCATCGCCGCTTGAACAGCTTCCTTACACTTTTGAATATAATCAAATCGAAGAAGCATTTTCTGAATATATCCTTTAGTAAAATGAACAGCTGTGAAAAAAGACTGATTCATTTCATTTTCCAAACATTCATAATCGATTGGCAAAAAATTTGCTATCACCATAGAAAAAGTGCAAACACCTCTTTCTAATTTTATCTTCCCAATATCATGAAGATCCACCCCATGAACAAAATTATCATTTAAATAAGTATAAATTTTTTCGGTGATGATTTTTTTATCCAGAAGATATTTTAAAATCATTCCAGCAGAACTTAAATCTCCCGTATAATCACCTTGATGATGATCAAAACGCTTTAATTTCGGATCATAAATTTTTCCAACATCACATACATATTCACATGATTTCAATTCTTCCACATTTCTGGTTCGAAAAACTTTATCTTCATCAATAAGCTTATAAATTAACAACAAAGCACAAGCGGTAACCTCATCTGCATGAAAAGTTCCGTCATGGGTTCCTAAACTTCTTTTAATTATCTGCATGGACATCAATCTTATCTGTTTTAATAAAAAATCTTATTTTTTCAAAAACAGGATTAATATCCAAGAAAACCTTTAAATAATGATGTTTTCAATTTTCAAATCATATAAGATGAAAAATAAAAAAGTCCTATGAATCGTTTTTTATCTACCTATCATGATCTTATTTCTCCTGATGGAAAAATAGATTCCATTCAAATGATTTCAAAAAATCATGCAGAGGCCGAGATCAGCATCCATAATATTTCATCTTTATTTATTGGTTTTGATATCGATCATCATTTAATCGAATTCAATTTAAAAAGCACTTTAGGGCAACTAGGACTACATTGTCTTTTAAAAGAAATTGTAGTTGATAAAAACCATCATAAAATATTTGTAAAACTGGATCTCATAGCCTATGGAGAGATTGCCATCAAAACATTGCAAATACTCAAAAAAGGATCTTATGTAGGAAAACTTTTTGCAAAAGATGATAGACGCAAAGTTCGTGATCCTGAATACCTTTTGAGAATGTTTGATAGAAAAGATGAAAAAGGAAATCCTCTACTTTATCTGAGCAATCCCAATGAAAAAAACTCTTTGATACTCCAAAAACAAGATGGATTCACTCTTGCCTACCTTCCCTTAAAACATGGAACTATTGAATACAATCCAAAAATCCAATCCTTTATTCCGCTCTTAGAAGATTTATTATTACATACAGGATTTCAAAACCGTAGACAATTATCCCTTTATCAAACCAGACAAACAAGCAAACCCCGAATCCCTGAAAAAGATGACATTCTTCTTGTAAAAACTCAACCATTACATATCCGTACAGCTTTCGGAAGAATAGCAGATCAGCACCTGCCCAAAGGGTTTGAGCATACAGCCTCCAACATTTTAGATCCCGACACAAAAGCTTCAGGAGACATCTTTGAATTCTTCGGCTCTTCCACACAAGAAATTACTGATGTTCCTTTAGAGTTTTATACACTGGAACCCTACCGGGAATATGTTTTCTTTTCTGATAGAGATCAATTGAAAGAAAGAATTGAACATCCCGAAAATTTATTCGATGCATTTCAAAAAGCACCCAACTCCAACAAGCTTGCCTCAATTTTTATCGTAAAAAGCAAACAACTTGATGAACTTACTCCTGAAAGCTGGATTCAAAAAGAAGGAATAAAACATAAACTTCCCGGCTTTTCCGATCCTGTCAAACAAACCACCCTAATTAATGATTATATTGAATCCCAACCCCTCTATCCCTTCTGCAAAGCCATGGAAGAAAAGCTCATCACTTCGCAGGGAATTTTTCTTTCAAAATATTTCCCTTCACCGACTATGAAAAAACCTCTTCTCAGTACAAGTGTCACTTCTTTAGTCAAAGGGATTTATTTTGAAACCCCCTCCCGCGCACATGGGGAATTCTTCTCGCATGAAGACAGAGCTTTTCTCTACGACTTATACAATTTTGCCATCCCCGTTTACTGGGTCGATAAACGCTCTAAACAGATCCTACAATTTACCATCAAACAAAATAAAGAGTCAGGAATGTTCGTTCCTCTGCATTTAACATCTAAGTATCAAAATTCCACATTTTTTGGTGTTTACGGTTCCAACTTAATCGAAGGAAACTTCGAAGAAAAATTTGAACAAATCCTTCTAGGAATCAAATCACTCAAAGAAAAAGTCAATCATCCTCTACTCAACAGCTCATCATCTCTTGCAATGGTAACAGGAGGAGGCCCAGGAGTGATGAACCTCGCCAGTAAAATCGCTCAAAAAGCTGGATATCTTTCCTGTGCAAACGTAGTAGATTTCTCGCAAAAAAATGAATTCATCAACGAACAAAAGCAATCCCCATATATTGACGCTAAAATGACATACCGCATAGATAGATTGGTTGAAAGGCAGGCTGAATTCTACCTTGATTTCCCCATCTTTTTCGAAGGAGGAATCGGCACTGATTTTGAACTTTCCCTTGAAGAAGTTAGAAGAAAAGTGGGGGCTCATCCGCCTCATCCTATTCTTCTTTTTGGAACGAAAAAATATTGGAAAGATAAAATCACAAGCCGTTTCAAAAGAAATCTTAAAACAGGCACCATCAAAGGATCGGAATGGCTCAGCAACTGTTTCTATTGTACGACAAATCCTCAAAAAGCACTTCAAATGTATGAAGATTTCTTTTTTGGAAAACTTCCAATCGGAAAAAATGGACCCATCTATAAAAACGGCTTTTGCTGCTTAGACTAAAAAAGGCCGCTTATAAGCGACCTTTTTATCATTCAAGAATAGATCAATCTTAGAAGCCCCATGCAAGCACCACACCCGCATAAGCATCCTTTCTTTTAGAAAACTGTCCTTCTTGAGAATATCCATTATGACCATTCAATAAGATACGCATTTTCCTTCCAGTTCCTTGCAACTTACTCCATTCATATCCAAAAATGTAATTGCCGTCATATCCCCAATTCTGATACTGCCAATTCTGCAAATGAGCTCCTAAAAGCCAAGTTCCATATAGTTTTTGCTTCAACATCCTTGTTCCCCAAAATCTGAATTCACCACCATATTGGACATACAATCGATCCATAGGAAATGATCCATCGGAATGCATGATAAAGCCAGGACCTACATATAATCTTAAATGACTATTCGCTTGATAGGAGGCGAAAAAGTCTATCGCCTCAAAACTTGGATTTACCCTTGCAATCGGAGTGCCATTGACAAGTCTTTCATCTCCCAAGTGACAAGAGATATGATAAATTCTAAAACGGAACGACCAATTATTCACTGCATATGTGATAGGGATTCCCAAATAATAATCCGTATTCACAAGCTCGGATATTTCATTCGTTCCAGGAACATGAACCCCCATTTTAAAAACAGACCAAATACAAGCCTGGATACCAAACTGCAAATCTCCATTCCATGGCAACACTTCCAGCCAGCGATAAATGGGGAAATCGTCACCTAATGAAATCGCTATCACATCTTTTCCAATAACATCGCCACCTCTTCGATAGTTTGCCGAATATAATATAGCTCGAGGAGAAGCAATCAAAGGTTGGAAAAGTTCTGTAGATTGTGGAAACCATATTCCGGATACCTGAGGTCTTACATTAGAATGATCTCTTTCCCTAACGATTTGTTTATCGCTATCTTCATAAATTTGTACAGATTCAACACCCGGCACATCTTGAACAAAAGAGATAATACTATTACTAGTTAATTTGTTTTTTGGCAAATTCGCCAAATATGCAATTCCCTCATCATAATATACAACAACACGATATTCATGATAATGCATATCCACAAGTGCTTGAAGATACCCTTCAAAATAATGATCCGGCAAATCATCTATCGGTTCTTCCGGCAAAGTTTCGGATCGATAAATATTCGCTACTTCTCCATCATCGCCTTGATAATCCACCTGATTACAAAAAGCAACACCTGTTAATAACAATAAAGCTACCAAGCTTTTCAAATAGTTCATTTCTCATCACCTAGTCAAGTTCCCTAAAAATTTTCTATAATATTTTAATTATATAACAGTCAATGAGAAATAAATAAAAAAACAAAAAAATCAATCAGATTATAAAATCAATCATTAAAATATTATAAGAATAATACCTACATTCTAAATTGGTATTAATTTTGATTGATAAATTTGGAACTATCATCCCAAATAGGGAAACAACTTCAAAAGCAATAATAAATAGTGGGGTTACAGCAATGTTTAAAACATCTTTCATAAGAGCTGTTAGCCCTTCTATTTTTTTCACTTCATGTTTTTCATAAATAAACTGATGAATATTGTAACCTTCCGAAACAAAGAAATCATCTTGATCTATCTCTTGATCCATTGTTTCTTGAAAACTCATAAATTCTTTAGTCTCAAGATATCTTGGAGAAAAGTACTGAAAACGAATCATTTTTAAAACAAGTTGCTTTATCCTTACTGCAGATCTTGCTATATGAAATACTGGAGACCGTCCAGCTAAACATAAAAACTTAACTCGATTTTCTATTGCTAGGTGCATAAATATGATTGCTTTAAAATTTTTCAAAAAGGATATGAGCTAAAAAACTATTTGTAAAATAAAATCTAATTCTCACCTTATTATATTAGGAATCAAAAGTAAAAGATTCCGCTTCCTTATGCCATAAATAAGAAGAACTCGCAATAAAAGGAGTCTCTACAAAGATGGCAAAAATACCTTTTTGGATCATGGAAAATTGCATATTTGTTTTACTGACTAGAATCCATAATGCCCCATTGAATACCGATCCTGAAACCAACAAAGATATCGATCTTGTACGATGATAAATAGCACGCCTAAACGAGTATGATTGTGTCAACATAGGTCTTTCTTCTTGCGATGCAAAAAGAATAATCTCATAAAATTCTCTTTTTTGGTCAAAAATTTTAACCAACAAAAAATTTAAATAAAAAGTACAAATATTTTTTTAAAAATTTGCTAGCGTTCACATTTACATAAAATCTAAGAAATCTTATGTTTTTTGGTCAAAAAAGCAATATTCTCATCAAACAACCAAACAAAAACACCATCATTAAAGATTAAGTTATTCACAATCAAATACTTATATTTTATATATAATATAATAAAAATACACAACATCACTAATAACTATAATTATTAATTTAAATATGATATAATTAATTTATTAAACTAAAATAATAACTATATTATGAACAATAACATATCTAAAGCTCTTTGCATTCAAGAAGGAAAAACAGCCGATTCCTTAACAACTTTATGCGGAATTGACTCCAAACTTTTTCCCAAACACTATAAAAGAAATGTTTACGTCCTATCCGAAATCCCAGAGCTTTCAGATCAAACAACCTCTCAAAACCCTTATCTTCAATCACTGATAAAAACAACTGTATACATTAGTTTCAGAACGCCATTTTCAATCCTTTCTTATAAGCAATCCTTTTACCTTCCTAAAACCTTATTCTCCTCAAAAAACCTAATTCCTCGAGATCCTCATTATTTAACTCGCCTATTTTATAAAATCTTACTTTTAGAATTTCAAAATCGAAGAGCTCAACATCAATCAATTGTTGATTCTTTCCAAGAATTAGTCGATTTATTCAATGAATATCCCGAGTCTTTTTCCTCAACTTTTATGAGAAAACTCATTAATTTAATCCAATTACCCCAAATACACGATTTTTTAGAAAATCCAGTTAATAAAGACCATTTCTACAAATTTATCAAATCCTGCATTTTCAAAGACCATCAAAGAACTTTAAGTATTCTAAATCATATAAAAGCCTTTAATGAAAAAGATAAAATTGAAATCGCAAAATATTTTGCACATAAAACTTCGTCAATAATACATTATGTTTCCGAATCCCTTCAAATTCGAAGTGAAAAAGGCCGTTATGAAATTGCAAAAATATGCATAGATAATGACCCTCTTCTTACCATAGATTCTCTTCATAAATTCCATATCACCAATCAAAAATACTTGTATGATTTAGCTGAAATATCTGCAGATTCAGACCCCCAAAGCACTGCAAAATATATAGAAAAATTTAATATACAAGAACCTTTATATTTATCATGCATAGCTGCTCTTTGCATAGAAAATATGGGTAGTGATTTTCATGAGTACTTTGAAAATTTCCCGATTAATTTTGACTTAAATTTCATATCCCTATGCTTAAGTTTTAGTAATTGGTCTGAAGAACAAATCGACGTGCTAAAACAGCTGCAAACAGATGATCTCATCATCTCTTTGCGTTATCCTAAAATGCGTTTTACCCTTTTACAACTTCTATTGGAAATAGATTTTGATGATATAGATGACTTTTTAAATACATATAAAAGATTAAATAATAATTCCAGAATACATGGAATCCTTCCATCACTTCTTATTGCCTCACTAAATCTTGAAGCAGAAAATGAAGGATATGAAGATGATTTTTCAGTCTTTGCAGACAAAATTCATCAAAACAAACAATTACGCGACAAAATCTACCTCCCCCCCATATTAAAATTATTATCATTTCTCAATGAAGAAGAAAACCTTTCCATATCAGATAAAAAATTTTTATTAACCCTTGTTTTTTCAAACGAAAACAAAAAACTAATTAAGAAAAAAGCCGAATTAATATTGAGCATTCAAAATATTTCCTCAATCGAAAAACTAACTCAAGAATATTTAGAAAAACACAATATTAATTTAGAACAAATCTTAGAAGAAACTTTTCAACAAAAAATCCCCGTTGCAATAGAAAATTTCTCAGAAAATTATCTGAACACATTCGGCGTATTCAGAGACTCAACAGCAATAATTCGATATTACGCAAAACTCAACACTCTTTCTTATAGAGATAGAAGCATCTGCCTAGACTCCTTAAAGCTTTTTATAGAATCTATCCTATCAGACTCATTTCATGAAACTCGTTACAGTACTACAACAAATCCACATCTAAAAACCATCTTTGAAGATGAAATTCTTGAAGAAAATTGGAAAAGAAAACAAAGAGTTTATCCTTTAACAGAATGGATAGACGATAGTCAAACTCTTGACACTCCAACTTTCTCATCAATAATCCCTGAAATTTTCTCTATATATTTAGAAAATTATTCTTATTTAAATACCTATTTAGAAACGTTTGACGCATCAACTATATGCGAAAACATTACAGAAAGAATGACTGTAACTAAAGGTCATGAAAGAGAATATTTACGTTTACAACATTCATGTATCACTCTCTGTGAATCAACAAACCTCCACCATCAAATAACATTAATCAAAAAAATCATTCATTTAAGCGAAACATTAAATCTATTACCGCTTACTCAAAAATTTGAAGAAGAAATCGCAAAACTATATCAAATACAAAGAACTATTTCATCTAAATATGACAATTGGACAATTCAAATTTCTGATGATCCAGAAGATCTTTTATTATCAGGAACTGAAATCGAAACTTGCCAAAGTATTGACGGCGATGCATCTCACAATAAAGGGTTGCTAGGATTAATCTTAAACGGACAAAACAAAATTATAACAATTAAAAGCTCTAATAAAAAAATTAAAGCTCGTGCAATCATTAGACTATTATGGGATAGCATCGGCCATAAACCTGTTCTATTCATTGAAGAAACATATGCACTCTGGGATATAGAAGAACATGTACACAACGCCATCAAAAAAATAGCTTCACAGTATGCCGAAGAACTTTCAATTGATCTATTCGATGAATCTTATCCTAATCGCATCTATTCTCTAGGAGGCACTGCTCCATATGGATACTGTGACTTTGCTGGAGGAATAACAGAAGGAGATGTATTCTCCATTTCCAATCATTCTTCTGCAATTCATTAACATAAGAAATCGTTTAAAAACTGGACCACTTCTTCCATATTGCTAAAGTCTTGTTGTTTCTGTTCCATCAGATCTTTTACAACAAAACTTTCAGCATCCATAACCATCGCAACATAACGAAAACCTTTCTTATTAGATAAGTTCAATTGCTTAGAGATTTTTTTAGTCGTGTGGTTCACATCAATTTTAATATTTTTTTTTCTTAAAGCATGTGCAAGCTTATTTGCTAAAGGCTTCAAAGAACTCTCTCTTGTTAAAATCGCCACATCAGCAATAACTTGCCTTTGAGGTTGAATAATACCATTTTTAAGACAAATATCAAAAAGACGAGTTAAACCAATGGATCCTCCCATCCCCTCAATTGAGACCTCTCTTCCAATAAAAACATCGACAAGATTAGCGTACTTTCCACCACTTGCGATACTGCCAACATGCTCTAAATTGTCTAAAAATGTTTCAAATACAATACCAGTGTAATAATTCAACCCTCTTGCCATCTGAGGATTGAACTGAATTTTATGCAGATCAATACGATAAGTTTCCAGTATCTGCATAAGTTGAATAAGTTCATCTACATACTTTGAAATTTCTTCTGAAATATCTTTAGAAACCGATACAAGCTTTTCAATAAATGAAAGAAATTCTTCAATAGTCCCTTTGTAATTAAAAATCTGCACAAAGGATTCAATCATCTCTTCTTGTAGCCCCAGGTCCAACAATGCTTTTTTAGTAACATCCTCCGTTACTTTCGGCATTTTATCAATCACATGTAAATATTCAGGATGCTCAGTTTCAACAATCTCAAAAAGATTAAGAATTGCTTTTGTCAAAGATATCTGATTGATATGAATGGTAAAACTACCCACATTCAACGCTTTAAGCGCATCATAAATAGCCGCAATACATTCTGCCTGACAATCCAAATTCACTTCTTTATCGATAATATCCACATCACATTGATAAAAGCCTCTAAATCTTCCCTGCGCAGCTCTTTCCCCCCTAAAGGAATAAGAATTATCATAACGTTTAAAAGGGAAGCTAATGGAATTATTCATCTCTTTGGCCACAAACAATGCTAAAGAAACTGTCCTATCAAAAGGAAGTCCCATTTCTGTTAATTTATGGTCTTTTGTCGCTAATTGATAAATTTGATTATTGATCCCCCCCTTAACAAGAAGATTTTCCAATCTCTCGATTGGAGGAGGATAAAATGCAGCAAAGCCATAAAGCTCGTAAACAGAGCGAATAGTCTCATAGAAATGATGAAATGCTTGATGTTCTGGAAGATTATAACTGGTAAATCCGCTTAAATGTTTTAGATTAGATTTGGCTTCTATCTGCATTTCTTCTTTCATATCTATCCTATAAAAAATGAATTTTTCTTATAAAATAACAAATATGAACACTAAGCACAATAAATGATTTTATGACTTATTTCTTAATTGCCTTTCTAACTTCAGGAATATGAATAGTCCCTTTGGACTTAAAAGGATCCAACATCATTCTTAATAAGAACTCTGCCTTAATTATCATAGAACGACTATCTTGAATACCAAAACCCGTCTCAAAAGTAATTTTTTTACTACGCAAATCTATAACGAATCGATTTTCATCTCCAATACCAGTTAAAGTAGAATCTGTCATCATATGACGGTCCTTTTTCTTTGTAAGAGCATTCTGTACAGGCTCCTTAGCCGCTACATAAAAAGATTGATGTACAAAATTCAACATTTTTAACTGTTTCATCGGATCGCCTACAGCTATTGAAACTTGCTCAGACAAATTATTTAAGAGGTTTTCTACTTGGCTGTTATCATAATCTAATTCCTGTCCATTTTTACAAATCACTCTAACGATATTTCTACGAGTAAAATCAAGTTTAATTTTATACAATATTTCTTCTCTTAATTTTTCAATTTCTTGAGCTTGCTTTTCCAAAGCTTTTCTTCTACTTGGAGCAAACATATCTCGAGTAATCACAACTATCATCGGAAAAACCAAAAGCCAACAACTCATTTTAACCATAAAATTTTGTTGTTGAATTTTCGAAAACCACGGTTTCACAGTCTTCTGTATCTTGTCATCCAGATCTTTAAAACTCATTGTATCTATTTTTTTACTATCTAATTTCGTAAATAACCCTCTAGAAAGAGAATATCTTTTAGATAATCCATATCTACGAGGAGCCACTAAACTATAAGAAGTCATTTTTAAAACCCATTTATTTTATATATAATTATAACATATTTTTAATATTTTTTAATAGAATTATCCTTATAATTAATAAAATTAAAAAGTTATTTTTTATAAAAAGATAAAGCATTAAAAATAAACAAGTTAAAGAACGCAGAAACAATCCCGAAACACTCCCAAAAAACTATACCCAACAAACAAAAAACACTCTTCAATAAAAAATTACTTGCCTTATGTTCAAAAGCATTTTAAGATATTAGTTTCTTCTATGGGGCAATAGCTCAGTGGTTAGAGCGACGGACTCATAACCCGTTGGTCGCTGGTTCAAGTCCAGCTTGCCCCATTTTCGTAAGAGACTAATTTTAAGTTAGATAAAACCAAAATCCTGGAGTAATAAATGAAAAAATATCTCATAAAACTCTCTGGAGGTACAATATAGGTACATTAAAAAAAGTTTTATCGATATTGATGCCTTCCATACAAGCAAAGGACGCCCTATATGGCATCAATACAAAAAAGAGAAACAAAAAAAGGTCACGTTTGGAGAGCAGTAATCCGCATCAAAGGCTATCCTCCTACCTGTAAAAACTTTGATCGCAAACAAGAAGCAGAAGACTGGGCTAAAGAAATTGAAAGACAAATTAAGCTCGGACAATTTCGTTTTGATCTACATAAAAAAATACATACCTTTGACGATCTAGTCGATCGTTTTATTGCAGACGGAAAACTCGATCTACATAAATCTTTTAAAGACACACAAAGACATCTTAAATACTGGCAATCACGAATTGGTAAATATGGATTAGTCCACATCACATCGGATCTTATCAGTAAGGAGAGATTACTTCTAAAAGAAACTCCTACAAAAAAAGGATCTAAAACAGTGTCTCGTTCCCCTGCAACTGTAAATAGATATATAAGTTCTTTATCTGCAATTCTTTCTTTTGCTAAAGAACTACAATGGATTAATGAAAATCCTTGTCGAGTTTTACAAAAATTTAAGGAGTCTAAAGGGAGAGACCGAACATTATCCTATGAAGAAAAAACCAGACTACTATTAGAATGCAAAAAAAGCTCTAATCCCTATTTGTATCCTACTCTATTA
>DAOTHK010000025.1:0-13200 GCA_035447625.1 Chlamydiales bacterium | reverse complement strand
AATGTTGACAAAAGCGTCAGCGTAACGGGACTTACTCGATTAGCTCCCCTTTGGCTCTCTCCAAGAGCTACTAGCCCTTGTCAACAAGCTTCAGCTCGTTGGAAAACAGATCTAAATACATTAGATTTATCCTTAAATAAAACTTACCATGTAAACAGATATTTCATTGCTAATCCGTATTTTGGTATCCGTAGCGCTTGGATCGATCAAGACTATAAAGCACGTTATGGCGGAAATTTCAACAAATCTACTATGATTGCTAAAAATAATTTCTGGGGAATTGGCACAAGAGCTGGATTTAATGGTGAGTTTCTATTAGGATCGCACATCAAAGTTTTCGGTAAAGCTGCTGCATCAATTTTATGGAGTAAATTTGATATCGATCAAACAACTGAAACTACTATGACATACAAATACTCATTTAATAATGATTATTACGACACAGCTGCAAACGCAGAAACAGCTTTAGGAATCTCCTGGGGAACTCTTTTTAGCAAAAACAACTATCATATTGATTTAAGTCTTGCTTATGAATTCCATACATGGTTCAAACAAAACAGACTTAGACGCCTCCTTAACAACACGGTTGGTGGCAGCGAAGAAATGTCTCAAACAAATCTTAACTTCGAAGGTTTTGCTTTAAGACTTCAGTTTGATTTCTAATTTTTAAAAATTATTAAAAAAATTTTAGCCTCTTTTCTATAAGGGGCTTTTTTTTTATTTTCAAAAAAGATATATATAGGTTCAAATCAGGATTTAACCTGGAGATATCTCAAAATGAAAAAATTAACTTCATTACTAATGCTAGCTCTTACAGCTTCAGCATTCGCAATTCCGAAAGGACCTTGCGATCAAAAACACGACGTTTGTTGTGAAGACGCTAACGATGTTTACGCTTTTTCTTATACGCAAGACATCGGCTTATCATGTCCAAGAGATTACTATATTCATGGTGATTTCTTATTTATGCAATCTCATGAAGATGGTTTAGAATTCGCAATTTCTAACGATTCTACATCTACACCTGCAACCCTTCCTCTTGAAAATGGCCAAATCCGTGGATTCACCACAGGTAGCCATACAAAAGATTGGGATATGGGTTTTAGATTTGGTATCGGTGCTTTCTTATCTACAGATGGCTGGGATTTACATGGTATGTGGACTCACTTACATGGCAATGTTGATAAAACTGTTGGCACAACAGGCAACACTGTTTTATCACCACTTTGGTTCCCACCTGCAGTAACTCAAACATGTCAACAAGCATCAGCTCGCTGGAAGCTTGATTTAAACAGTTTGGACTTAATGCTTGGTAAACCTTACCATGTAAGCCGTTACTTTGTAGCAAACCCATACTTTGGCGCTCGTTACTCTTTCATCGATCAAGATTATAAAGCTAGATATGGTGGAGACTTCGGTAAAGCAACTATGACTGGTAAGAATAACTTCTGGGGTTTTGGACTACGTCCAGGATTTGAAGGAAAATTCCTAGTAAACTCTCATATCACTATTTTTGGTAACATCGCAGCTTCTATTTTATGGAGTAAATTCGATGTTGATCAACAAACAGAAAATGTTCCAACAGATCCATCAACTGGTAACTATGTTTTCCATAATGAATTCTATACAACAGCTACTAACTTAGAGTCAGCTCTTGGTATTGCTTGGGGTACATTATTCAGCGAAGCAAGATACCACATTGATGTTCGTTTAGCTTACGAATTCCAAAAATGGTTCGAACAAAACAGATTCAGAAGATTCTTTGACAATGGCAACTCTATTGTTTCTAACAAAGAACTATCTAAATCAGATCTAAACTTTGAAGGTCTTTCTTTAAGACTTCAGTTTGATTTCTAATTTATTAATAATTAGATTGTTAGGATCAAAAAAAACCTTCCTTCGGGAAGGTTTTTTTTATATCATCAAATGTTTATTAAAAATTAATCTATATTATGTTATAATTATCATTCATAACGTTAAAATTGAATAATAATCATGGTAATTAATTTTTTAAAAAGACACCTAAGTATAAATGAAATCTCTGTTTCAGCGTTTGATAAGCAAATTGCAAAAAGACTTCCAATATCTGAAGAAAACATTAATTTAATCTCAAGAATTGCTCTTTCCCAACTTCTTTCAATCCCCTGCAAATCGTTAAAACCTATCATATCCTCATTTTTAATATCTGGAAGAGCCTTTGAAAGAATACAGCTTCTCATTCAAAAAATTAAGCTGTCTTTCCCCACTTACCATCCACATATACAAATTTCAGAAGAACCAACATTCCCATCGCATACTTATATTACACCGGATCAAAAAACCTCTTATGAAACATACCTTCCAATTACATCGGAAATACAAGAACAAAATCTCCCACAGACAACTATTCAAGAAATACTTGAAAGTTTTACATCCTTTCAAACATTTACCTTCTCTCCTGACCCTTTAGGAGATTCCATAGTATTTCAATTCCTAGATGCTGTTGAATTTGTATTGGACTATCTCTCCATCTCTTTTGAAAAATTTCTTTCAGAAAGTGACGGTAATGTGAATAAGCCCTTACTTTATAATCATACTAAAGGCCTAGCTTACCATATAATTAACGAACCCGATAAACTACGTGCAATTAAACACTTAAGTCAAACTCTCAATATCCCTAAAGAATATCTAAACTCATATCTCAAAATTTGCTGTTTTATCATTACCTGCAAATTCCATCTTGATAACTTCGATTTAATCAATTTTTTCTTTCTTGAAATAATCAATGAACTTGAAAAAAGAGTCTTACAATCAGACACACCTTACTTAACTCAAAGCAACTTTATATTCATGGAAAGAATGATCCTAAACACAGTTCATTATGAATTAATGCCTTTTATGATGCCTGCATTAGACGAAGCTAAATAACAAATAAGAAACCATTCCAATTAAAAAAGCAGCTAGAGCCGAAAGGGATATTTTTTTGAAATACCATAAAAAATCCACCTTTTCAAGGCCCATAAAAGCCACACCTGCAGCCGATCCAATAATCAAAATACTTCCGCCTGTTCCTGCTGCATATGCAATCATCTGCCACAAATCCGAATCTATCGGATAAGTCTGCAGATCATACATTCCAGTACAAGCGGCAACTAGAGGCACGTTATCAACAATCGAAGATAAGAAACCGAGTAAAGTCGCAATAATAGCTTTATTTTGAATATGATAATTCAACCACACGGCTAATTTTTCTAAAAGGCCTACAGCTTCCAGAGCACTGATACTCAAAAGAATGCCTAAAAAAAACAAGACTCCCGAGGTGTCTATTTTCGTTAAAATATAAGGAACGCGAAGATGGGAGCGTTTTTCCTCATGCTTATAATGCATTAAGTCCGTAATCATCCACAAGACCCCAAGGCCTATCAACATTCCCATAAAAGGGGGAAGCCCTGTTAATCCTTTGAAAATTGGAACAAAGAGCAAAGCTCCTACCCCCACTGAAAAAACCACCTTGGCCCCAGGTTCTTGACGCCCCTCTTGATGCGTCAAAATTGAAGGATAGCATCCTTTAATTTTATGCCCCAAAAGTAAAAGAGCAGAAAACAAACAAATAACACTTGGCATAAACAAGGCTTTGATTACTCCTAATGTTGAAACTTGCCCTTTAATCCATAGCATCGTAGTAGTAACATCTCCAATAGGGGTCCAAGCGCCACCAGCATTTGATGCAATTACAACAAGAGCCCCTAAAAGCAACCTGTCATTTCTTTGATGAATAATTTTTTTCAAAAGAGAAATCATCACAATAGTAGCAGTCAAATTATCCAAAATTGCAGAGAGAAAGAAAGAAATAAATCCCACTAGATAAAATAATTTTCGTTTTGAGCGGGTGTTTATCGCATCAGTAATAATCTTAAATCCTTTATGAGCATCAATAAGCTCTACTAAAGTCATTGCCCCTATCAGAAAAAAGATGATTTGCGAAGCATGACCAATGAAAAGATCGATCTGATTTAAATCATTTTCATGAATTTGTTTCGATAAAAAAAATACAGTCCAAGTTCCAACAGCCATAACAATAGCTATCGCCGTTTTATTAATTTTGAAAACCGATTCAAAAATAATACCGATATATCCTATGACAAAAATGCCAATCATCAAATAATGTGGCCAACTAATTAGATCCATAATTCAACTCGATTTATTTTAAGCCAGACTGGATCAAATCATGCATTCTCAAAAGTCCGATTAATTTTTTATTCTTTAAAACAGGAAGTATCGTTACAAGAGGCTTTTGCTCCATTTGTGCCATTGCATGGTATGCCAAAACCTCTTCTTCAGTCCATTTAGGCTCTACCGTCATTAAATCACAAATTTCGATTTCAAAGAAATGATTTTGATAAGCTTGTATAGTTCTTCTTAAATCACCATCAGTAAAAACACCTAAAAGATGTTTTTCTTCATCACAAACACAAACGGCACCACATTTTTTTTCAGTCAATATGGGTAAAACTTCTTTCAATGTCTGATTAGGAAGACAAATTGGCAAATCATCCCCCGTAATCATCAAATCCTTCACTTTCAAAGCTATTTGTTTTCCGATAGCTCCAGCTGGATGATTTTTTGCATAATCATTTAATGAAAAATTTTTCTTTCTCATTAAAGCTACTCCAAGGACATTACCAAAAATCAATTGAACAACACTGGAAGTTGTAGGAGCTAAATTATAAGGACATAATTCACTTGGAATGGGAAGAAATAAAGTAAAATCCGCTTTTTTTGCAAAAGAGCTATTTTCTTTGGAAACGAGAGCGACAATCTTTGCACCTTTTTGCCTGATAAAAGGAAAAAGTCTTAAAAGCTCATCTGTTTCACCGCTTTTTGAAATAGCAATAAAAAGATCATCTTTTCCAACCATCCCAATATCTCCATGCAACGCATCCTGCGGGGGGAGATAAAAGGCTTTAGTACCTGTTGACAGATAGGTCATAGCGAGTTTATGAGCAATAAAACCGCTCTTCCCAACTCCTGAAAAAATAATCGTTCCCTTGCACGAATGCATCATTTCAAGCAATTTATCAGCATCGCTTGCACTTACATGATCAAAAAAATGATTAATATAATCTTTTTGGAGGTTAAATAATGATTTCATCTGTATCAACCTTTTCTAAGGTATCTTTTATTTCTTTCAAAAAGGAACATCCATACATTCCATCAAATACTCGATGATCAAAAGTCAATGTCAAAACTATCTTATCTCTTGCTTCCACTTCACCTTCCTGATTGATCTCAACTCTCTTTTTAATGCCTCCCATCGCCAATATTGCAGATTCCGGCTGTTTAATGATTGGAAAACCAATCCAAGTCCCCATTAAACCAAAATTACTTAATGTAATCGTTCCACCCCTAGTATCGGCTAAAGAAAGCTTTTCTTCTTTTGCCTTAAGTGCGAATTGATAAATGCTTTTTGCAATATCAGAAAGAGTCATTTGATTAGAGTTTTGAATCACAGGAACTAAAACACCTTCATTCACACTAACAGCTATTCCCAAATTAATTTTCTTTTTCAATAATATGCCTTCATTTGAAAAGCAAGAATTCACGTAGGGATGATTTTTTGCAGCTTTTATAATAGCATAAGCCATAAAAGTTGTAATAGAGAGCTTTGCCTGATATTTTTCAAAAAAAGAAGATTTATGAGTTTTTAAAAACTTTTGTATCTCCGTCACATCGATTTCTTCAATCAAAGTCGCATGAGGTACTTGTGTATAGGAAGCTACCATATTTTTTGCTGTAGCTTTTCTCACTTGAGAAAGAGGAATAAAAGTATCACCATCTTCTAAAGGTTCTTGTTTTTTTTCAGAGATTTTTTGGTGAGCTAAAACATCTTTTTTTGTCACCCTTCCATTTTCTCCAGATCCTTTGATAGTGTTTAGTTCTTCAAAAGAAATACCGTTTTCCTTTGCAAGCCTTAAAACCGCTGGAGAATAAAAAGAATTCTTCCCTTCATTTTCATTAGAAAGCTCTGGCTTAATTGAAGATTCCTCTACCTTTTGCTCAACATCTGCAAAAGCCTCATCCGTCTCCAAATAGGCAATAACATCACCAACTGAAACTTCTTTCCCCTCAGTTGCAACAATCTCAATCAACTTTCCTTTTGAAGGTGAGGGAATTTCACTATTAACTTTATCAGTAGCAACTTCCACCAAACTTTCATCCAATTCAACAAGATCTCCTTCATGTTTATACCATGATACGATCGTAGCAGAAACTATGCTTTCGCCAAGTTTTGGCAATTTGACTTCATATTTAGCCATTTAAAATCCTTATATATCTGAATCGCTCCACGTCGCGGCTTCATAAATCGATTGATTCATCTCGCCTTCACTTTTAGCGATAACAGTTGCAGCAACTGCATCACCTACAATATTCACTACTGATGAAAGCATTTCTCTGAGTCTATCAACACCGGCTAAAAGACCGATACCTTCAAGAGGCAATCCCATAACTGATAAAACCAAAGACATCATGATCAAACCAGTTCCGGGAACTCCTGAAGCACCCAATGAAGATAGCAAAGCCACAAATATTAATGTAATCATTTTAAAGATACCCAGTTCAATACCATAAGCTTGTGCGATAAAAATTGCTGAAACAGCCTGACCAATTGCACCACCATTCGCATTGATTGTTGATCCTAAAGAAAGAACAAACCCTGAAATATCTTGTGAAATACCTAAATGCTTACGAGTACATTCCAAAGAAACCGGTAAGGTTGCAGCAGAACTACTTGTGGTAAATGCCATAACAATAGCGTCTTTCATTCCTTTAAAAAAATTGGAAACTTTAACCCTTGCAAGATACTTTAAAGCAAATCCGTACACAATAATCAACTGAATAAAGCATGCTGCATAATTACATAATAAAAACTTAATAAGAGGAACGATCACTTTAAAACCAATATTTCCAACAGTTGATGCCATCAAAGCAAAAACTCCGTAAGGAGCCAATTGCATGATAAAATGAGTCAAGGTATGCATTGTGTGAGTAATCGATTCGAAAAATTTCACCAAAGGTTTTGCTTTTTCATAAGTAAACAAAATAGCAATACCTAAAAAGATGGAAAAAACAATAATCTGTAAAACATTTCCGTTTGAGAAAGAGGCAAAGGGATTGGCTGGAATTAATGAAAGTAAAAACTCTGACATGCTGGCCTGTTTCATATTGACATTAACGGCCGAACTTATAAGGGAAAGACCTTCACCTGGTTTAATGATTTTAGATAAAATAATCGCAACAGAAGCTGCAATAATTGTCGTGGAAAAATAAAAAGCAATTGTTCTAAACCCAATACGACCCAATCTTTTAGGATCGCGAATATGACAAATACCAACAACAACTGAAGAAAAAACAATTAATCCTAGAAGCATTGTCATAAGGTTGATAAATGCTTTTCCAAAAATATGGAAAACAGATGCTTTAGGTCCTAATACTAAACCGACTATTAAGCCTAATATTAAACCTAATAAAATTTTTACCCAACTTTTCATATTATCCTAAATTAACTTAACAACTTATTATTATCATTCATCAGATTCTTTTCAATGAAAAACTTCCACTCATTTTGCCCCATAACAACTTTCAAACCGATTTTTACAACAAAAATCGGCAAGGAAAATTTTTTATAATCAACTAACTTAATAGCATCTTTTTCCGTGCAAAGCAAGCCATGAGCACCTTTTTGTTTTGCTCTTTTTGCAAATTTTTCAATTTTTTCATTTTCCAAAAATTCATGATCCACAAATGTAATTTGATCTTTTAAAGAGTATCCATTTTTTTTTAAAAACCTGAAAAAATTATTTGGTTTGCCTATCGCACAAAAAGCTGCATAAGCTTTAGAAGAATCAAAATCTTCTCCAGGTAACAAAGGAGAAATCTCTTCCAATACCTTTTCAACTCCGCAAAACGGCGCCGAAGAATACTTCTTTAAAAGTTCACACGTTTTTAAGTAAAGTTGTTTATTCTCTGCATTACTCACTACAAATAAATCTGCCTTTTCAAGTGCTTTAAGAGGTAATTTCAAATACCCTTTTGGAAGGAAAAAACCTTTTCCAAAAGGATCATTAGCATCAATAACAACTATTTCCAAATCTTTTACGATTTCTCTTTGACGCAATCCATCATCTAAAATCAAAATATCAAAGTTTTGATTTGTAGCCATTTCGCATGCTTTTTTTCGATCGCTTCCGATAAAAAAAGTTACAAATGGAAATCTTTTTTTTAGCATAGCAGGTTCATCCCCCATCAAATAGGGATCAAAGGAAGCTTGGGGAGCAATTTCCAAAAAAGGCTGTTTACTTTTTCTACCATAACCTCTTGTTGCAATAGCAATTTTTCGATTCTTTAAAGAAGAAATCAAAAGTTGTACCAAAGGGGTCTTCCCAACACCTCCTGCAACAATATTGCCAACGCTTATAACAAATGCTTTGGAATCAATTTTTCTTTTTTTCTCTTTGATGAAAAACAAAAACGTCACCACCATTTGATAAAACAAACTAGCTACAAATACGAAAAACCTCCAAAAAATATTTTGATGCTTTGCTTTTTTTTCAATCTTCGAAGAAGCATATTGCATCAAACGATTTTTAAGATTGCTCATCAGTTACCGAAAAAGCGGATATAAGCGTTTCTTTTTCCGAATAAAACAATTGTTTTTCTATCATTTCAATAATCATGTGAATGGCTGCCATATGAGCTTCTTGAATTCTATCGGAGGTTTTAAATCCTTCAATGATCAATTCCAAATCAGCCTTACCTTTTAAAACTCCGCCATCTTTTCCCAAAAAGGCAATTGTTCTTAAGCCTTTTTGAGTAGCAACATCAAAAGCATTTACAAGATTTTTTGAATTACCTGAAGTTGTCAATCCAATAAAAATGTCGTCTTTTTTTCCGTAAGCCTCGACACCTCTTGAGAAAACAAATTCATACCCTACATCATTACCCACACAAGTAAGATGCCCAGGTTCTGAAAGAGCTATCGCTGGAAGAGCAGGACGATTTTTACGATAAAAACCTGTTAATTCTTCAGCAAAATGCATTCCATCACAAAGACTTCCCCCATTTCCGGCAATAATCAGTTTTCCGCCTTTCAAAAAAGTAGAAGCAATCATCAAAGCCGCTTCTTCCATAAATTTTATGGATTTTGGCTCTTTCAATTTTTGAATTGCCAAGATGCTGTCTTCAACAGCTGCAAGTAAATTTTTTTCCATGGATGCCTCTTTTTTATTTATGATAAATAGATTAAATCGATAAAGTTTTTTCACTATATCATATTTATGAAATTGAGGCAAAAAATGGAAAAAATTTCAGTTGGCATCTTTGGAGCATCCGGCCTAGTTGGAAAAGAAATTATCCAACTTTTAGAATCACATAACAATTTAGATATCCATTTTTTCACATCGGAAAACAGCTTAAATCAGGAAGTAAAATTCCAAAATCAGACCTATTATTATGCCTTACCAAATGAAAATGAAATCAAAAATTTAAACATCGCTTTTTTTGCTGCATCCAGCGAAATTTCAAAAAAGTGGATCCCGTTTTGCACAAAACATGGAATCTATTGCATCGATAATTCCTCTGCTTTTAGAACTGATGATACAGTTCCTCTCATTATTCCCGAAATTAACCAAGAAAAAATTAAAAAGAGTCTTCTCATTGCCTCCCCTAATTGCACCACTACTTTGATGGCTCTTGCTCTTTTTCCTTTGCAAGAACAGTTCGGCCTTAAAAGAGTTTATGCCAGCACCTATCAAGCTGCAAGTGGCGGAGGAAAAGCCCTTATGCAAAAGCTTTTTACAAATACACATAGTCAACTCAATCAATTTTCAACCGACGATATTAATTCTTACGGCTTCAATCTCTTTTTACATAGTTGGCCTCATGATGAAAATCTCTATAGCGAAGAAGAAACCAAAATCATCTTCGAAACAAAAAAAATCTTACAAACCCCCTCTCTGCCAATCAACGTAACATGCGTCAGAGTTCCTTCACTACGTGCTCATGCAATTGCATTAAATATTGAACTTTTAAACGACTCTTCAATTGATCAAGTCAAACTGGCTCTTGATCAATTTGAAGGAATTGAAGCTTATCCAGATAAAGCAAATGAGTTTGCAACTCCTCTTTTTGCCACCGGCAAAAAGCCTATCTTTTATTCAAGACTCCGCAAAGATCTATCTAAGAAAAACAGCTATGATCTATGGATTGTCGGAGACCAACTTCTCAAAGGAGCGGCACTCAATGCATATCAAGTTTTTATAAGCATCTTATCACAAAACTTTATAAAGGCATCATATTCTAATAGTTCAAGCTGATTCAATAAGTCAGATTCTGAATAGGAATGCATCACATCGAGCGGAATAAAAAAATGCCTTTCATAATTTTTACGCTCATTTATCTCAAATCGATATTGAGTCAGTAATTTTTCTTTATATTCATAAAATGCAAAATCAAACAATTGTGGATATAAAATTTCATTAAATTGATCGACAAGAAAAGTAATGCTTTTGCTCTGTTTCTTATCCAAATAAAAATAATACTGCAAAAATAAATCATCATTGCTTTTGATAAGTTTAGAAAAAATCGTATAAGAGAATTGATCATTTCTTCTTAGGATATGATAAAACCTGTCCTTTAAATATTTTACGAAAATATTAAAATTCAGATAGTCATTTAAAGTAATTAAGGAATGCTTAGGGATTTCTATCGAATATCTATACAAAGTCAGATGGTCCAACTTACCTTGCTTTTCGATTTGTTTGTCATCCGATCTTTCATCTATTCTAATCGATTCCAATTTTCTATTTTCAACAAAAAAGGGAAGATCATAAAAAAAATCTTTTGGTTTTAAATCTCCTGAAACAAACCAATACCATTTACCATATTCACTAAAAACAGTTTCAAAAGTTTTTAAGGAGTTTTCTTTTTCCTTTGGATCCATTGTTTTTTTATATAATTTGTCAATTAACTCAAAAATTTGAGAATCCTTTTGGAAAGAAGCATTTAAAAAATCAAAAAAATGATACAGCTCGTTTTTTTCGACAAAAGATCTCAAATAAAGCATATTTTCAGAATATTGAATTTCTAAATCCCAATACTTTTGACTAAACAGCTTTGATAAAGTATTACAATAAAATGATAAAAACTCTTGGTTTCCCAACTGCTGAAAACTCATCGGCAAGTATTTTTTTGCACATATAGTTACATAAGGCACTTTTTTATTTTGTAGATAAAGCTTAGAGCCATTTTTACCTTGCATACAAATGATATTTGAATTCTTTTTGATTTTCTCAATTGAAAAGGCATCTTTTTTTGAAGGAGGCTTATTTAATTTTTCAGTTTTATGACTCAAGTTTTTTATTACCTTTTTCTCATCATTCAAAGTTACTTGATCTTTATCGAAATCCACATACTCAACATCTGCTTGCAACCATTCATGGATCTCCTGGAGTACTTTTTTATAAGTTAATTTTTTTAAGACTTTTTTCATTAGATCCTTGTTTTCCACAAGCTTATATCTTTGATCTCCGAATAAAAAGGCATCCAAACAAACAGTTTGAATATTTTCTCCATTCCATGAAGGATTCAAATACTTAAAAACCTCTTTTTTTATTACCTTTTTAAATAATTCCTCATAATGTTTTGAGTCTCCTTCTGATAAATAATTATATTCAATTTCATGCAGAAGATCATTTGCAATAGCTATAAAATCTTGATCAATAGTACATCCAATAAAAAATATTGGAGAAAAAAGCCTCTGTGTCGATATCCCTAATTCATTAATCTTGCAACGTTGTAACCACTCATTATTAAATAATTTTTCATGCAATATTTGAGAAAAAAACTGAACTGCTATCCACTTTTTAAAATCCTGTTCATTGTTCATAAAAAGAGTTCTGAAATAAATTAAATCATTTTGCTTTCTAAAACACATTCCACCATCAGCTTCTTCTTCTGAAAATTCTTTTTCATACCGACAGGTATGAAATCTTTTTTCAAAAGCTTCAATCATAAGTTCTTTGGAAAAATTCCCTTCAACAATGAATGCAATATTTTCTGCATGATAGTGCTGGTAATAAAACTGCATCAACAGATTAGCAGAAATTTTTTCAATATCTTTCCTTTCTCCTATAATTTCTGAACCTTCAGCAGTTTGAATATTGGATTCTTCTCTTTCTTTTAAGATGATTTTCCTTTGTCTTTCCAATCCGTCTTTTTCAACCATAAAATCAGAAATAAAGGTTCCTAAAGTGTCTGCAACAACTTCTTCATCGTATAACTTCAAATAAAACTGATAACAGGTATATTTTGCTGTTGTATAAGCATAAAGATTCACAAAGCCATGGCGCTTTTGCTCTGCTGCTAATATATGTTCCAAAAAATGAGCTACACCTTTTTCATCTTCTTTCTCATTATTTGAACCAGCATTCACCAATACTGTAGCTTTAATACTCTCCGATTTGGTTGGACGCAAAAAAAGAGTTAATCCATTTTCTAAATCAACTTTTTCTATTTCCCCAAAAATAGTTCCAACTAAACATAATAGAATCAGTATCCTTGCAAGCAATTTTATCACCTATTTTTTTTTGCAAGCAGTCTAAAGTATCAAGGTTTTTTTTCATAGACATGACTAACTTTCGAAAAATAAAAGACTTAAAAAAACAATGTATTAATTTTTAATAAAAAAAGGTTTGGATTGAATAGAAATTTCATCTTTTGTTACCGGATGATTAAAGATTAGGTGCGCCATATGCAAGTGAATTTGATCCGAAATAATTGAACTACCATATTTCTTATCTCCGATTATTGGATGACCTGTAGCAGATAGCTGCAAGCGAATCTGATGGTACCTGCCTGTTTTTAACTCTATTTTCAAAATGGAGCCTAATTTCGTTTTAGATTCCGTAGAATATTGCAGCACAGCTTTTTTGGCGTCCTGTGTTTTTGAAGAACAAACTGTTGCCTTAAAATTTTTCCGAACTAAAAAATGTTCCAAGACCCCTTCTTTCTTTTCCATTTCCCCTTCAATTTCGGCAAGATAAATTCTTCGAATAAACTGGGATTTCATCATTTCATTTAATCGTTTTAAAGCTTTAGCACTTTTGGCAAAAAGAATCATCCCGGAAACATCTTTATCGATGCGATGCACCGCATGCAAAAAAA
>DAOTHK010000024.1:0-13360 GCA_035447625.1 Chlamydiales bacterium | reverse complement strand
TGTTCTTTTGGGTAATTTTAGGTATTGAAGGGGTTTTAATTGCTTCTGAAGAAATTAAGCTTCCTTCTAAAGTTATTCCAAAAGGCCTTTTGTTAAGTTTTTTTACTATTATCATTTTATTATTGATTGTTTCATCTAGTTATATTGGATTTTTAGATCGTTCTACTATTCATTTTCCTTACGTAAGGATGCATGAATTGATTCGTTTCAGTCCTCCTTATAAGATGGTATTTGGTATTATTCAGCATCCAATCATTCAAATGATGATGCTTGGAGGAATCATTTCTTTAAGCTTTTTGGCTTTTGTCAGCGCTTTTTTTGTGACTAGTAGGCTGATTTTTGCAATGGGACGAGATCGCTTTTTCTTCGGATCTTTAGGGAAACTCAATCCGCGATTTCATACTCCATCACTTGCAGTTATTTTTTTAACGGCAATCGTTTCGATTGCTTTGATAGCTGTACCTGAGTTTGTTACTCTTGGTTTGATTTTGGCGGCTCCTGTTTTGATTATTTTTGCGACGATGGCTTTGACAGCAGCAATTTTGCGTAAAACGCATGCTGAAACTCCCAGACCTTTTTCAATTCCTTGTTTGAAATGTTTTTCTATATTTGTGTTTGTTTTGGCAACAATCCTCATTTTTTGGCTCGGATGGCCTTGGACGCTTGGCGGAGGAGGCTTTTTCTTAGTTGTTTTACCAATTTATCTTTTAGTACACAAACGCCGCGAACCTATTATGAAAAGCCTTTGGTTGATTGTTTATGTCTTAGGTTTGATTTTATTATCTTATTTAGGGGATCCGGCATTTGTTTATGAGAATTTTACTTCCATAAAACCTTTGGGTCTCATCACCTATCCTTCTGCGTTTTTTGTCGTTGGCTTTTTTGGAATTGTGATATTTTTATGGGGATACTATGAAAATATCAAAATTCAAAAGGAAGAATCTTTATTACGAGATAAAAGTTCAGCAATCTCAGATTTAAATTAACAATTGCATTTTTTTTTAAACTGTTTTTAGTATAAGAGCTATATAACAATTTTTTTTGAAAGGATTTTTTATGCAAGAAAAAGGATTAAAAAAGTCGATGGGTGTTTTTACACTAACGGCTTTAGGAATCGGTGCAATTATCGGTTCCGGAATTTTTATCATGCCGGCAGCTATGGCGGCAGTAGCGGGTCCCGGTCTGATACTGGGGATTATGATTGCAGGGCTTATCAGTTTGATATTAGGTCTTTCCTACGCTGAACTAGGTTCGGCATTTCCTGTCGCTGGAGGCCCTTATGCATTGCCTCGTATGGCGATGGGTAACCTTGGAGGCTTTATTTTAGGATGGGGTTATTTCCTCTATTTGTTTATTGGTACAGCTGCAATTATTGATATTTTTGTCGTGTATTTGAATTTCTATGTGCCAGGCCTGGCTGTAGGCAGTACTTTGACTCCTCTTGGAATTTCTGTTGCGGTGATAGCTCTTTGGATTTTTACTCTCATTAATATCATAGGAGTAAAATGGGGTGCTTTATACTCTGTTGTTACAACAATTGGAAAATTGATTCCTTTAGCAATTTTCTTTATAGCAGGTCTTTTTTATATGAAGACAGGCAACTTTACTCCTTTTCTTCCTTTTGGACTTTCAGGTGTAACGATTGCTGTCACTCTTTTCTTCTGGTCTTTTACAGGATTTGAGTCAATTGTGATACCAACTGAAGAGGTTAAAAAACCTGGAAGAACTATTCCTCTTGCAATGATTATGACTCTAGTTACTACTACTGTGATTTATATTTTGATTGCCTATGTATTTATCGGTATGATTGATTGGTCTTCTTTGGGTTTCGGTTTTAAAAGTTGGAGTTCTGTAGATTCATTATCTTCTCCACTTGCTGATATCGCACAATCCAGGGGAATTATCTGGCTTGCGGTAATTGCAATTATTGGAGCGATTATTTCAACTGCTGGAGCTGGAGGTAGTTGGGTTCTTATTCAAGGAAGATTCCCTTATGCGATGGCAAAAGATGGTCTTTTCTGGTCTTATATGAAAACAATTCATCCAAAATATAGAACGCCTGTTCCCTCTCTTATCTTTACTTCAATTTTGACAACAATCGTTATGATTGCCATACCGAATTTCCCATCAGTTGCATTGGTGGCTTCTGTAACAGGAGCTGTAGTGTATGCGGCAGCGGCGGTATCCGTACCGATATTGAGAAAAACATATCCGGACACTAAAAGACCTTTTAAACTACCTATGATGCATGTGGTTACTTTGCTTGGTTTTATTTTGTCGACATATGTTTTTTATTGGGGAACATGGCCATGGACGTTTGTTTGCGCATTATTGATTTTACTTGGATATCCATTATTTTTACTTGTAAAAACAAAAGCGGTCAATCCAAGAAGAAGTTTATGGGTACCAGTTTATGCATTATCCATTTCTGCAGTTTCTCTTTTGGGAGACAAGCATTTCGAAATGAATAATTTTACAGCGATCAGTCCTTTGAATATTATTAAAATGCCATACGATATCGTTCTTTTGACTGTCATTGCTATTGTGATTTATTTTTGGGCTTATAACGAAAATAAAAAATATATTCATAAAGAAAAAAAGTAGTAAATAATATTTGATTTTTCCGTTTATTTGTTATAGACATGTAATTAGTATAATATGTGTTAAGGATTAATAAAATGGATGGAAAAATCAAGGCCGAATGGCAGCCACTGAAAAAAGTTGTAATTCATAGACCGGGGATCGAAATGTTCTTCGGTCTTTTAGATCCTACAGGATCTTTATATGAGCGTCCCTTTAGTCGTGAAGGTGCTTTGAAAGAGCACCACGTTCTGGAAACTGTATTGAAAAATGAATTCAAAATAGATGTACAAAGACTTACAGATGTTTTAATTCAGGCTATGGATGAAAAACCGATTATCCGCCAAAGAGTCATTGAAATGGCTAAAGAAACTATGCAGTGGAAGGGATCGGATACGGGTACAGAACAAAGCAAACAAGAATTTGAAGATAATATCAAACATTTGGATTCTTCTTATTTTGTAAATATCTTATTGATGAACCCAACAATTGAATTGCATGCAGAAAATCAGAAGATGGGGAAGGATTGGGCGAATCTAAAATTGCGAAATCCTCTTTCTAACCTTTATTTTATGCGTGATCAGCAATTTGTAACAGATCAAGGGATCGTTCTAACTCGAATGGCGAACCCTGTTAGAAGAGGTGAGCCAAGATTGACCCGTCTTGTTTGGGAAGAAGTTTTTGGTTTGCCGATTATTCATGAAATGACAGATCCTGCCATGATCGAAGGGGGTGAATTTATCCCTATGGGAGATTTTGCAATGGTCGGTATAGGTTCCAGAACTAATAGGGAAGCGATTAATCAATTGCTTTCGATACCGATGGATTATAAGGAAATAGCAGTCGTCCATCAGCCGATGCATCCACTTGTTGCATCAGAACAGCCGGATCCTATGATCAATATGCATTTGGATACTTATTTCAACGTGGCAGGCAAAGATGTTGCTGTAGGTTCTGAGCTTCTTTTGAAAAATGCTAAGGTGGAAATTTGGAAGAATGAAGGAAGTAAATATGTAAAAACAAAAGAAGAGCCAACTTTAGAAGAATATATTAGAAAAAAAGGTTTTAATTTGGTTTCTTTAACAACTTTAGAGCAACTTTCTTATGCGTCTAACTTCTTATGTATCGAAGATAAGAAGATTTTAGCAATTGAAGTGGAACAAAATGTTCCTTCAGTTCTGGAAAATCTTGAAAGAAAAGCTGTCCAAAATCCTAAGCGTTATGGAAAGCTTGCAGCACAAGCAAAACAAGATTATGAGAATCTTAAGAATGAAGGACAATTCTTCCCACATAAAAAAGAAATGTATCAAAACGGTGTCGAAAGTTATCCGGTTGTTTTGAAGAACCTAACAGGTGGTTACGGTGGCGCTCATTGTATGACTTGTTCTCTTTCAAGAGGTTAATTTATGGGAAAGAAAATTTTAATAGCCCTTGGTGGAAATGCCTTGCTTCAAAGTGGAGAGAAAGGAACTGCTGAAGAACAGATTCAGCACGTGGAAGATACATGTGAACAGCTTTTGCGTTTAATCAAAGAAGGACATGTTATCGCATTGACTCATGGGAATGGTCCACAGGTGGGCTCGATTCTTTTGAAAAATGAAATGACAAAAGACACTCTTCCTCCGATGCCTTTGGATATCTGTGGTTCTGAAAGTCAAGGCTTTATAGGCTATATGTTACAAAGGGTTTTTCATAATCATATGAAAAAAGATGGTATTGATCATCCTGCGCTTACGATTGTGACGCAGACTCTTGTGGATTCTAATGATCCTGCATTTCAAAATCCAACAAAACCTATTGGCCCATTTTACACAAAAGAAGAGGCTGAGGTTTTGAAACAGGAAAAGAAATGGACGATGGTGGAACAAATCGGGAAAGGCTTTAGAAGGGTAGTCCCGTCTCCTCTTCCTATTGATATTGTCGAGGGAGAGATTATTAAAGAATTATTCCAAGAGAGAAGACTTGTAATTTCATGTGGTGGTGGAGGAATTCCGGTTGTAAAAGATGCTAAAGGCAATCTTATAGGAATCGAAGCTGTGATTGATAAAGATCGAACAGCGGCATGTCTTGCCAAAATCATCGATGCGGATGTTTTGATGATTTTGACAGATGTGGAAAAAGTCGCTTTAAATTTTGGAAAGCCTGATCAGCAGAATTTGGATAAGTTAACCGTTGAAGAAGCGAAGCGTTATCTGAAAGAAGGACAGTTTGCGAAAGGTTCTATGGGACCTAAGGTTGAAGCTGCTATGAGTTTTATCGAAAATGGTGGTAAAAGAGCTATCATCACATCTCTTGATAAAGCTTTTGATGCAGTAGAAGGCAAAACCGGAACATCTATTATATAAGGAGCAAAAAACAAATGGCAGTGAACTTAAAAGGAAGACATTTTTTAACATTAAAGGATTTTACCCCTGAGGAAATTCGTTATCTGTTGAACTTGTCTCGTGATTTAAAAAATAAAAAACGCGCCGGCATCAAAGGCGAACTTCTAAAAAGAAAGAATGTTGTATTAATCTTTGAAAAAACCTCTACAAGAACACGTTGTGCTTTTGAAGTTGCGGCGATGGACGAAGGTGGCTTAGTTACTTATTTGACAGGTTCTCAGATGGGTAAAAAAGAGTCGATCGAAGATACTGCAAAAGTTCTTGGTCGTTACTACGATGGTATTGAATTTAGAGGATTCAAACAAGAAACTGTCGATACTCTTGCAAAGTATGCAGGAGTTCCTGTTTGGAATGGTCTTACAGATCAATTTCACCCTACTCAAATCTTGGCGGATTTCTTAACAATGGAAGAGCATCTTGGCAAGCCATTGCATAATACAAAGTTTGTTTTTGTAGGTGATGCTAGAAATAATATGGGAAATTCCTTGATGATTGGAGCTGCTAAAATGGGAATGCATTTTGTGGGACTTGCTCCAAAAAGTCTTTTCCCAGATGAAAAACTTGTCAATGAAATGAAAAAAGTCTGTGAGTGGACAGGCGGTAAAATCGAATTGCAAGAAGATATTGGCAAAGCGGTAGAAGGTGCTGATGTGATTTATACAGATGTTTGGGTTTCTATGGGTGAAGAGGCTCAATTTGCTGAAAGAATTAAGCTTTTAAAGCCTTATCAAGTAAATATGGAGATGATTAAGAAAACTAAAAATCCTCATGTAAAATTTATGCACTGTCTTCCTGCTTTTCATGATTTAAATACAGAAGTAGGTAAGCAGATTTTCGAACAGTTTAAATTAAAAGAAATGGAAGTGACTGACGAAGTGTTCCGTTCTAAGCATTCTATTGTTTTTGATGAAGCTGAAAATCGTTTGCATACGATTAAAGCTGTCATGGTCGCTACAATAGGGGATCTATAATTTTTAAAAAGGTTCGCAAGGATTTATTCTTGCGAACTACTTTTTATATTGGATGTTTTTGATCGATTTGCTCGAAAGAAGATTTTAATTCTCTAAGCCATTCTTTAAATATTTCCAGATATTCGTCAAAAGGATCATCTATTCTAATTGTTGAGATATCCGGTAAAGCTGGAGGTAAGGGAGAATCTGGATTTTCAGAGTGTTTAGATATTTCTCTTAAGGCTTTAAGATAGGGATCAAATTCTTTCAAATAATCATAATCCTTTTTTATTAAAGGAGTCATGATCTGTACGAAGAGATTTTCGACTTTTTCTGTCAAAAGATGTAATTTTTCATAAAACCTTTTTTCTTCTGCTGAAAGGGAGGAAAATTCAGAAAATTTTTCTGAAAGTAGTTCTTTTTTTTGTTCTACTAGGTGAGCTAAACGGTTAATTCGCTTCAGAATGATTTGATGTACTAGGTTGGGATGTTCACTGATACTAGCTATGCTAGTTATTAATTCGGGAGTAATTAATGAAATATGTGATAATTGCTTATGATCGGATAAAGGCGTATTGGTTTGATGCGCTTCAAATATTTTTTCATGATTGTTGATGCAATTGATTTGTAAAATATAAAGAAATGAGATTAGGTATGCATAATTGTAATGAAGGAAATTAGATAGATTTGGATGCATAAAATATTCGAAATAGTTTAAGTCAAAAGTTAATAGAAAACTTGTGAGAGGAAGAAAAAGAGTATATGTATCTGTAAAATGAGAACTAATGCCAAATTTTGCTATTATGGGCCAATAGCCATAATCTTGAAAATAAGAATGGTGGGGAAAAATGGCTTCAGTAGGTTCTACAGAACATGCTAGATCATAATCAGTTATATAGGGATGTCCATCATCAGTGATAAGGATGTTGCTTCCTTTGAGATCGCTATGAATTATTTTTTCCTTTTTATGAGCTTCTATGCCTTGCATGATTAATAAAAGTAGTTGAAAATTGGATAGGATATCTAGCGGTTTTTTATTGTATAAGGAAATATCTTGCAAATGACTTCTTAGTGTTGCCGGATAAAATTTTTGGAAGATATAGCGTGTGCCAAATAGAGCTGGAGGCTCTGCTACCCATTGAGGAAGTTTTTCGTAGATTTCGGCGTGTTTTTTACAGGTTTCTTTTTTGAATTCGATCATTTCTTCTTTATCGCGAATTTCTTGTACTACACCTAATGTATCTTGAATGATTTCGAGATCTTTCGAATCTGTTTTTTGATAAATTATCTCATATCCCTTTAATATCTTAGATAGGCATATTGTGGGATTATGAAGTAAAAAGTTAGGATTAAATAATTTTAGGCTTGCTTTGTAGGGATTTTCTTTATCAATGTCATATATTAAACAGAGGTTGTTTTCTGCAGGTCTTGTTAGAACTTCGGAAGGTAAGATGTCAGAACTTGTGATGTCTGGAGGTAGAATTATTGAGCTTGGGATGTCTTTTTCAAAATATTGATTAAAGAGAATTTGAAAGGCAAATTTTGCAATGATTGTAGGAAGGGTGTTTTCAGAATATGAATCAATATAATGAAGAGCTTGTAGTAGTGTTGGATTTTCTGTTTGATCGGAAGTTGTATGAGAAAAGCAATTAGTTAAGAAATCTATGAAATTTTGAACGAATTCCTCTATTTGGCTTTCTGTTTCAAATTCTCCGGATTGTATCAGTGCTCTGACAGGAAGGCCTGAAAAGAGTTGAGTGTCTGGAATAGAAGTAATGGACATAACAAAATTCTTATTTTTCATTTTATGTCCAGCTATTCTAAATATAGTTGTCTAAAAATATCAAATATTAAAAAAAAATTTATAATGTTTTAATTTTGAATTATGGAAAAAATTATCTTAAATCAAAACAATCTAGAAAAATTTGTCTATATGTTTCAAAAGGATCAGTTATTTCAGGTACCCAAGTGAAAGGATGTTCTTGAATTTGGTTATAATATTCTTGATCAAGAGTTAATAGGGGAAACATGATTCGAGAAAAAAGTATATCGATTCGATTAATAAAATTTAAAAGATTGGAATAAAAGGTTTCTTCTTCTTCCATTAAAAGAAGTTCGTCGGATAAAAGATTGCGGATATTGCAAATAGCTTCCTCTACTTGTTCCCTTTTTGTTTTAGAAGTATCGGATGATAGGATCTCATGCGGAATATATTAGGTGTCTTTTTCTTTATGATGATTGAACATTTGAGAGAAGTTTGTGATACAACTCAGTTTTAAGAGAGCTAGATATCTATCAGGGTTTTTAAGATGTATTATCTTATGGAGCTGTTTGTAATATTCGTAGTAATTTAAATCATATGTAATTAAAAAATGTAAAATTGGAAGAAATAGAGAATAGGTATCAGTAAAAGAAGTTTTATAGCCGTAATTTCTCGTCGCTGGCCAAAAAGGGTAATCTCTGGGGTTTTGTGCTACTATAGGGTCTGGAATACAGCTAGAGCCTTGAAAACCAAAATCATAGTCATTGATAACAGGGGAGGCTCTTCCTCTCATTAAAAGATTATCAGGTTTTAAATCATCATGATGCAGATTGAAGAATCTATGTGCATTCATTATTTCTAAAAGGGAAGAAAAAATATTAATATTAGTTACAAAATCAGGGAATCTATCTCCTTCAAGAATGCTGTTTACAAAATCTGTAAGAGTTTTTTCATAATAAGGTTGGATCCATATAAGAGGCTCAATCATTGTGGAAGGGATAGCGATTCCTGTTTTAATTATTTCGAAAACCATTCGATGGAATAGAGATGTTTGTAATCGTTGATCAAATATTAGTTTATTGTTGTGTAATATTTGAAAAACAATCATTTGAAATGAAGAAATTCTTGGATTGGGATCAAGGGAATAGGTGCAATGCAATCCTTTATAAATTTTTTTAATTCTTGAAGAATTAATTGGAATAGTATTCGCTGAATTGCCAATGAGGATGTCATATTGTCTTGCATATGGAGTAGTTCGATAAATTATGATATGGTAATTATATTTCTTACCCCTTTCAATAAAATTAGCATTGTGTGAAAAGATTGGAATAACAAAGTATTGAGAATAATGTAAAAAGGTACAAAATTGGGATGCGATAGTTGAAAATAGTACTTCTGGATGGATCATTGTGTGATAATTGAGTTCTTCAAGTATGGTATGTTCTTTTTGAAAAGGAGGGAATAGTTGAGGAGTTGTGAATGTTTGGGATAATTGTTCGATGCAACTTGCATAAATTTCTTGGATTTTTTCTTCTATTTGAAAACTAGGAGTTGGAGATCTTTGTTCTTTTCTTGGTGTAGCATGTGGATATATTGGAGGATGAATGGCTAGAGTCATATTTTAATTAAAATTGTTGATGAAAGGCTTATAATTTTAATTAAAAGAAATAAAAAAACAAACATCTTATTTCGTTTGTTTTGAGATGTATTAAATTAATTGAATGAAATTTTTGAAATATCGTCGATTTGATGACGAAGCATCATCAGGCGGTCAAAACCGATGGCAATTCCAAAATAAGAGTCAAAAATATTATCAAGAGCTTTTAAAAAGCTGTTATCTATTTCGTAGATTTTTTTATGAAGTTTTTCTCGGATATTATTTTGTTCGTCAAATCGTTTTTTTTGCTCACGGCTATCGGTGAGTTCATGATATCCGTTGCCAAGTTCCATAGAGCCGATATAAATTTCAAATCTTTCTGCTATTAGATCATTATCAACTTTTTTAAGCTTTGCTAAAGCAGATTGTGTCGAAGGATAATTGCATATAATTGTAATAGTATTTTGGGGCAAGGAAGGTTCTATTAGATGAGTGAGTAAAAGATTTAGATAATCATCTTTGGTAAGATCGGTCGGAAATAAAAGGTTTTTCTCTTCACAAATTTTTTGAAGCTGTTTGAGTGAAATTTGGTGAGGATTGATTTTGAGGTGCTTTAGAAAAAGGTTTTTATAGGTGATGATTTCATAGGGGAGATTGGGAATAAATAAATGAATCAGTGCAATACATTCTTCTATAAAAGAATCAAAAGAAATATTTTTGCGATACCATTCGATCATAGTAAATTCAAAGGCATGTTTTTTGCCTTTTTCGCCATCACGGAAGACATGTCCTAGTTGGTAGATGTCTTCAAAACCATATGAAAGAAGCTTTTTCATGGCATATTCTGGAGAGGAATGCAAATAATGGATGTTTGTTTTATTGACAGGAGCTTCGATAAGATCGATGTAAGCATCGATGGAGGGGGAGGGTTGTAATGCCTTGCAATCTACTTCTAAAATATTTTTTGAATCAAAAAAAGATCGCACTTTTTTAAGCATCAAAGAACGATCTTTTAAAACTTTAAGATTATACACGACTGACGTATTCACCGGTACGTGTATCCACTTTAATGACTTCTTCTTCATTGACAAAGATAGGTACTTGGACTTTTGCTCCCGATTCCAATATGGCGGGTTTTAAAACTCTTCCAGAGGCAGTGTCGCCACGGGCACCGGGTTCTGTCTGGGTGATTTTAAGCTCCATAAATGTTGGAGGCATTACATCGATGACTTCTCCATTATAGAAAATTACATCATATAATGTGTCTTCTTTTAACCAAGAAACAACCGGTTCAATACGTTGAAGTGGTACATGGATTTGATCGAAGGTTTCATCATTCATGAATACAGCATCTTCAGTTTCTGTATAAAGCAGTCTCATTTGGGTTTCTTCTACATTGGCAAGATCAAGTTTATCGCCTGATTTATAAGTTTTTTCAACAACGCGTCCAGATTTTAAATTTTTGAGTCTGATTCTGTTGAAGGATTGTCCTTTACCAGGTTTTACAAAATCGTTGCTCACAACAATATAGGGATCGTTGTCTAGTTCGATTTTCATTCCAGGTTTAATTTCATTAGTTGCAGCTTGTGCCATGAGTTTTTTTCCTCGTGTTGATTAAATAATCTATTTTGATAGATATCTCAATTATTTTCAATTGATTAGAGTTTGCATTTATTTCTAAATTAGATTATTCCTTATGTTAAAAGATGGTGAGATATGGAAAGAAAAGAGGAAGAAGCAAGAGTTGCTTTAGAGACGCTTGAAAGATATTCGGGATGCGAAGCTTCGAAATTCTGCCAAAATATTATTTTGACTAACTTTCCCAAATATGTCACCTATTTTGCCAGTCATCGAAGTGTGGAAGTTTACGAAGGATCGATGTTTAAAGTCGCTCATTGTATGGATGAGGATATTTCGATTTTAGATTTTAAAATAGGTTCGCCAGCAGCTGCTTTGGTGATAGATGTTCTGTCCTTTTTACCGATAAAAACAGCGATTTTTCTAGGGATGTGCGGCGGTCTTCGTAAGCGTTATAATGTAGGGGAATATTTAGTTCCGGTGGCAGCTATTCGAGGAGAAGGAACATCGGATTATTATTTTCCTTCATATGTTCCGGCTCTTGCAAATTTTTTAATGCAAAAAGCTGTGACCAATATTTTGGAACTTGAAAAATCCCTTTACCATGTCGGGATTTCTTTTACGACTAATAGACGTTTTTGGGAATTCAATGATCAATTTATTGAAAAACTTAAAAGATCTAAAGCACAAGCTATTGAAATGGAATGTGCGACTTTGTTTACAGCAAGCTATGCTAAGAAATTTACTTTGGGCTCTCTTTTATTGATTTCTGATTTGCCATTGAAAAAAGATGGTGTTAAAACAAAAAGTTCATCTGAGTTTGTTTTTGATCAATATACAGCAGATCATGTGGAAAAAGGAATTCGCATCTTGAAAGCTGCAAGAGATATGGTTGATCAAAAGGTTAAAGGTTATTATCACTCGGAAGAAGAGGATCAAGAAAAATAATTTCAATAATTAAAAAAAAGATTTGTCATAAAGGTTTTCTCTTAATAAGATCTTAAAAAACAAAAAGGATCTTTATGTCAAATCAGTTAGTTATTAAAGGTTCTTCTAAGGAGTTAGTTTCTTACGGTTCTCAGATCGAAGAACAGCACATAATTCCCTATTCTGGCAAAGATGAATTTGATGAATATTCAGAAGAACATTTAATTGAAAAAGTTTCAAAACCATTGATTGATTCTATTGGTTTTTTATATGGAAAATTAGCATATCTAAGTGATCGCTTAATTACATCCCCATTTATTGGAGCGAACTATTTATTAAAAAAAGTGTCTGGTGTGTCATTTCCAGAAGCTCATCACAAGCTTCTTGAAAGTAATAGATCTTTTTTAAAAAAGTTGAAAAGTGAATTTATAAATAAAGATGATTTGAGGCTCATAGCTAGTTGTGTTGGGACATATGGGGCTTTTCTTTGGGCAAAATATGTGCATCAAAAAGCTTTTCCAAAGCAGTTTCCAAAAGAAAAAGTAACTAGAAAAATGAAAAAAGCCTCTATTGATTGGAAGATAGCAAGAATATTTGAAAAACACCGCTATTTACTGTATTTACTTGGAAGTCGCTATTTAGTCTCTCATGGTTTTTTAAAATGGAAAAAAGAGGATGCAACAATCGCTTCTTTGTATTTGATAGCAACAAAATCTCCTGAATTTATTTTAAAACATTTTTATCAAGATCAGAAAAAAGAGACAGTTTGGATTGAAGAGCAATTGATTAAATGGGATCGAATGGCAAAAAAATATTCTTTGAAAGGGGAGACTCTAGCATCAATTATCTTTGCATATCTTTTGGGAAATAAATGTATGGATAAACCAAAAAAAGCTGCATTGATGATGGTAGGTGGAAAACTTGCTTTTCGAGGATCTTCAAAAGTTATGAAGGGGTTTTTACATCGTAAAATTGAAAAGGTTTCTCCTCAGGCAAAAGATAAGATAAAAAAGTTTTATCCTTGGTGTTTTTCTGCTTTGGCTGGAGGCTTTTTTATTTCCCGGATATTTAAACAGACTCCGGCAAATGGAGCGTTATACGGAACGTTATTATATTTTTTATATCGGAATCATGTGGTTTTGAAGGATTTTGATCTTTTTCAAGAAGTATTAGCTGGTTTTGTCAGAAAAGGGATGATGGAAGAAGAAAGCGCAGCAAAAATTGCAGAGGCTTTATCTGCATGCGGTCATAATTTGAAAAAATTTGAAACTGATTTGGGACAAATTTTACTTGAAGATTCTCATTTTCCTAATACAGAAGTAAAGATTACAAAAAACTTATGTTATAATCATTTAATTCGTTTATCAAAAATTATGACAAGTAATTCAGTTATTGAATTGAATAGTGAAAGAATTTTAAAAGCAGTCAAAAGAAAGGATGAGCTAGAAATACAGTGTGCTTTAAGGGAAGTATATTTTTATAATCGTAGATTATCGAGAAAAAAAAGTTTACCTTCTTCATGTTTTCAAGATCTTTTAGATGATTCTTTTCAAGTTCCAGTGCAAATAGGACGTTTTAAAAG
>DAOTHK010000023.1:0-14355 GCA_035447625.1 Chlamydiales bacterium | reverse complement strand
TCTATGATGGTTTCCATAGAAGAATTGCTCAAACAATCGAAAATCATCACCAAAGAGAAGATATCCAATTTATTTATCTTGATAAATTAGAAATCGCCTCTCTTAAAAACAATAAACTCTTTCAGCTCAAAATACTTGGTTTGTCGAATGGATCTGATACAGGTTCCACAATTGCCATCGAACTTGATAATGAAATTTATATCCCCTTGCATGATTTAAAAGGCAATATTGCGCAAATAATTTCTCCTAAAAATGGAAAAGTCATTGAAAGCTATATTTATAGCGTATTTGGCAAAAGAAAAATTTTTCACAAAGAAAAAAAAGAAATTAAAAAATCCAAAATCAAAAATCCTTGGGGTTACAGTTGCAAAAGACATGAAGAGACTTTAGATTTAATCTTTTTTGGCAGAAGATACTACAGTCCTTCACAATCTAGGTGGATCACATCAGATCCATCCGGTTATAGCGATGGAATCAATCTCTACTCGTTTGCTTTAAATAATCCTGTTTCCAATATCGATCATTTTGGTCTTTTCACAGAATTTAAAAGTAAAGGGGTAGGTAGTTTTTTCCGATCTCTATTTTCTTTCGGAAAATATTTCCCTTCCTATAAGGATTTCATCTTACCCTCTTTCCCTTCTCCTTTGGACTATTTAGGCAAATTCATGGAATTGATCGGTCAACACCTCTTACTCCCCATCCCCATCATCAAGAAAGGTATCATCATATGTGGAAGAATCATACAATTCGATTTCGGTCCCTATGATGATCTTTTCGAAGATAAAAACCTTAAACTCTGCAACAGCATTAATAATCGCAATTATCAAGACGTCTATTTATTCATTAATGGAATACTCAATAAAGAACATGCTGCAAAAAAATCCAGCCATTTCATCGAATCCATGCTACAGGGAAGAGGCCGATTAATGACGGTCTATCTTCCTACAAAAGGTCTCATTGAAGATTTACACGAGTGCGGATCCATTAAAATGGGATATTCCACAAAAAATACCAGAAAGCTTGAAACTTTAATTGAGCAAACAATTAATGAGATGCCACAAGAAGGAACCTTACATATTATTGCTCATTCCAAAGGAGCCTTAGTTACCTATAAAGCATTAACCAAACTCAATAAAAATTTAAGAAACCGAATCACTGTCGATGCCTTTGGAACCGCTAAAATCATCCCTAAAGGATTTGTTAAACAAGCAAACAATTTCATCAGCAGAAAAGATTTTGTCCCCTGGACTAATTTCATAGATATTACAAGAGGGATCTTCTTTAAAAATGCCGATATACATTTTCTAAAATGCAAAAGAAAACATGTATTAATTGATCATAGATTTCAAAGTCTGACTTATCAAACTGCTTTAGAAAACCAGGTTGAATCCTATTGTGACGATGAAAATAATATTATGAATTCAAGTGCTTGATTAGAAATTAAACCTATTCTTTAAAAAATTTTTGAATATTTTAGATACACATTCTAGAGCTAAGATTGATTAAAAAGATTGAAAAGGATAAACAAATCAAATAAAATTATTGGTTAAATTATTATTTTATTTCATTAGTTTTTATAAAAAAATAAATCAAAAAAATCACTTCAAAATTGAAAAGAACATTTAAAATTACAATTTTAATATCTGAAATTTTATACCATATAGCTGACATCGGTATTGTAGATACATCTGGAAATGAAGGAATTTATTATCACCCCAAAGAAAATATAAGAAAACAATATGGGATAGATATTACTACTCAAAAAATAGCCGGAAGATTAGATCATATTTCATTTCATGCAGATGGAACCATTCACACAAAGTATAAAGAAATAAATCGTTCAAGAAATTCCACCTCCAAAATTCCTCTCAGAAAGCCTATTGACCTAAAGATACCTGGTGGCTTATTACCTACAAAACAAAATCAAATAACTCCCCTGATTATTGATTCCGTATATCAAAATGAAAATACTTGGTTATTGCCTTCAATCCAAAAAAAAGAAAATTTATCAAAAAATATTTGGTCTTTAGAAAAAATAACTGAATTTAGCATCCTGAGCTTTCTAGTAGATAAAGAAATGAATCATATTAATTTATTAAAGCTACAAGAATTTAATAAACTATATACCCATCAACTAACTTTAGATATTCCTTTTCTTCAAAAATGGAAAATACTATTTTGTCTAACTTGGCAAACAATGCCTGAAATATTTCCTGAATCTCTTGCAAACTTTGACTTATATTGTGATAGACAAACAAATCCATATTTTCCTCGTAACATAATAGCAGGACCTACTCCTCTTGCTTTTGAACATTTATTCTTCGGCAGAAGTATACTTATGCCTAAATAATTTAAAAAAACACTCTCTAATATTTAAACATTAACTATTACAAGCTATTAATCCCTCTAAATCTAAAAAAAGCCCCGAAATTCGAGGCTTTTTCTTTCTATCTATTGATATAGATACTTTTCTTATTGAATCTTTTTCATCCAAAACTTTTGATTTCCATAAATCACGAAAAATCCAGCTGGATTTCCTTCTCTATCTAATTCAAAATCAACATCAGCAGTCACTTTTTTAGCAAAAAAACGAACATCTGATTCTGGATAAATTGGAACCGCAATAGGTCCGATTAGTTTTGATTTAGCTTGCAGAAGACCCGCATTTACAGCAAAAGCAACTCTGACACCGCTAATATGTTCATATAATCCTTCATATTTCTTAAGTAATATGGGATTTAAGCAGATTTCTTTTCTTTCAGATGAAAATGCATGTTTTTCATTTAAAAGATGGAATCCCAAATCATCAATATAAGTAATTGAATTGGATAAAATCACCACTCCTTTCTTAGTTTTTGGACAAAAACCAATAAAGCTATGATAACCTCCTGTTCCACCATTATGCCAAATAACACGCGGTCTAAATTTAATATAATCGTTAAATGTCAAAGTCATTCCTATATAAGGCATTTTTGTTCTACAGGTTCTTTTATGCATAAGCTTGAACGCATCGGAAAAGTCACTTTCGATCAAGTCCATATTGGCTTGTACATATCTTGCCAAATCCGCAACACAGGATTTTAAAGCTCCCGCTCCTTCTAGAACTGGAATATCCCAATTGCTTACTTGGGCATCACCAACGTGTCCTTTTGCAAAACGATAAGTTTCAGATTCAGGAACATTGACATATGTACTATTCATTTGTAAAGGTTCTAAAATCCATTCACGAACAAGCTGCTCATAAGGCATTCCTACCTTCTTAGAAATAATAAAACCTAATAAACCAACTGAAATATTGGAATACTCATGAACTTTTCCAGGAGCTCTAGGCGGCTCGAAATTGCTTAAGAAATCATATAAATATTCTTCTGTATAACCAGCAAAAGGATTCCCCATATCTTCACTTTCAAAATTTGTCGGCATATATGGAAAACCAGCTGTATGGTTTGCAAGATGTTTCAGTAAAATCTTTTTATTCTTATACTGTGGAACCTTTACATAACTGGGTAAATACATTTCCAAAGGATCATTTAAATCCATTTCCCCTTTCTCAATCATAATTTGCAATAAAAGACCTGTAATGGTTTTTGTTACAGAACCAATTTCAAACAGCGTATTTTCATCAACAGAGACCTTGGATTCATCACTTAAATGACCATATGAATAATAATCGATACCATTCTCATCTATAACAGCGACTGCCATTCCTTTAGTATATCCTTCTTCAACACAGTGTTTGACAAGCTCTTGCACATCTGTTGCAAAGCATGAAACAGTAAATGCCAATAAGATGGCAATATTGGAGAACATTCTTTTCATTGATTACCTCAACGTAAATTAAAAGAAAGGAATAATACCTCCATTTTTAGTAAAAAAACAAGAAAGATCTGTCTCAAGCTTTATTTGATTAATTTTTTGAAAAAAAACTTTATTATAAAAATAAAAACCTAAATCTTAAAACTAAAAATAAAAATCAGACTTTAAATATTAAAAAAAGAATAATTTTATAAATAAAAAAAATTTAAGACATCATCCTCTTTTTTTGTTAAAAAAATGATAATTCTCTGTGAAAATGATATATGATTTTTTTCAAAAAAACTCAAAAAAGAACAGAACCAACCTGATAAATAATCATTGAAACAATGTATGCAATAGTCGTTGTATACATGGCGGTAACAATCGGCCATTTCCAAGAGCCTGTCTCTTTTTTTATCACGGCAAAAACCGCTATACAAGGCATATATAGCAAGACAAAAACCATAAATGAATATGCTGAAAGAGGTGTAAAAACTGTTTGTAAAACAGTTGCTAAAGAAGCTTTTTGGACGGCATAAAGAGTCCCCAAAGTACTGATAATTGCTTCTTTTGCCACAAAACCAAGCATTAAAGCCACTACAATTTGCCACTTTCCAAAACCAAGCGGTTTAAATAGAAAAGCAATCTTATGCCCAAGCATTGCCAAAAGTGAATCTTTGGATGCATATTCCACTCCAATCGGTAAAGAGCTAAACCCCCATATAATCAATACAAGCATAAAAATGATCGTGCCAGCTTTTCGTATAAACTGGCTACCTCTTTCCCACATATGAATCAAAGCACCGGTAAATGTGGGGATTCTATATGGCGGAAGTTCCATCACAAAAGGAGTTGATAATCCTTTAAAAATAGTTTTTTTAAAAAAGATTCCCATGAGTATCGCCGTTAAAATACCTATTACATAAATGGAAAAAACCACCAGCCCCTGTCTTTTTTGAAAAAAAGCAGAAGCTAATAATATGTAGACAGGCAAACGAGCTCCACATGAAATAAAGGGATTGATGAGCATCGTCAAAATGCGATCTTTTTTACTTTCAAGTGTTCGCGTTGCCATAATTGCCGGCACATTGCATCCAAAACCTAAAAGAAGAGGAATAAAAGATTTTCCATGCAAACCCAGATGATGCATAAATCGATCCATAATAAAGGCACATCTAGCTAAGTATCCGCAATCTTCTAAAAGCGAAATAAAAAAGAAAAGCAAGAAAATTGGAGGAACAAATACTAGAACAGCCCCGACTCCATTTAACACACCATCAACTATTAAAGAACTGAGCCATTTAGCGGAAATATTTTGAAGGGCAAACCTTGAAAGAGAATGAATACCGAAATCAATCAATTTCATAAATGGAGAAGAAAAAGTGAAAATAAATTGAAAAAGCAAATAAATTGAAAAAAGAAAAATCGGAATTCCGAGATACTTATGCGTTAAAAAACGATCAATTCTTTGGGAAGTAGTCATTCTATCTTCTTTAGGCTTGATAAACGTTTCTTTTAAAAGTCCTTCAATAAAACCGTACCTGGCATTGGCAACAATAGTATCCACATCTTCTGAAAACACTGAGTACAAATGATGTCTGGTTTTTTCGGAAGTTTCCAAAAGAAGATTAGATATTTTAGATTGATGTACATTTTCAATCACTTTCGGATCATTTTCTAGTAATTTGATCGCAAGCCACAGTGAAGAGAAATTAGGATATAAATCCTGATCCTTATCAGAAATCTTGACAAGTTCGGAAATATGTTCTGCAAGTTCTGTTCCATATTGAATTTTTGGATGAATCTTTTTCTTCTTAGATATTTTTTCAATAGCATCAATAAGATTCAAAACACCTTTTCCATCATTGGCTTCAATCTTAACAACAGGAACCCCTAAAAGCTTTTCCATCTTTTTCGCATCAATATCCCCTTCCTTTTTTTTCAAAAAGCGATTCATATTGAGTGCAAGCACAACTGGTAGCCCCATTTCCAAAAGCTGCGTTGTAAGGTATAAATTCCTTTCGATATTGGTGCTATCGATAATTTGAACTATAACATCTGGGGTTTCAAAATTAAGATAATCACGTGTAATCATCTCTTCTTGGGAAAAAGCTGAAAGGCTATATACTCCTGGCAAATCGATTAACTCAAAAAGAGTATTTCTCTGAATAAAATTCCCCGTTTTCTTTTCAACAGTTTTACCAGGCCAATTGCCAACATGCTGTCTAAGCCCTGTTAAATGGTTGAATAATGTACTTTTTCCACAATTCGGATTTCCAGCAAGCGCAACTTTAATCTTATTCATAAGTAATCTACAATCGTTTTATATAAATCTTTTTAGCTTCCGATTTTCTAATTGATAACGAGTAACCTTTGATTCTAATTTCCATAGGATCACCCAAAGGAGCATATTTGATTAATTCCACCAACGCTCCTTTCACAAGGCCCATTTCTAGAAATCGTTTTTTTAAATCCCCTTCTACTTTTAGAGATAAAATGATTCCTTTTTCTTTCTTTTTTAACTGATCTAACGTATCCATATTTTATGTTTTTTCAAAAGCTCTTTAAAAATAAAGAGCTTTTGATCTTTATGACATTTTTGAAAATTGATCTTTACCAACACCGCACTCAGGGCAGACAAAGCTGTCGGGTAATTTTTCAAATGGGGTACCTGGAGCGATATCATGCTCAGGCAAGCCTTTTTCAGGATCGTATACCCATCCACAAACATTACAAATATATTTATCCATTTTTTTCTCCTTTTATTTATTCCCCTTTATTCAAAGGTGAAGGGACTTGAAAAGTTCTTTGACTTAATTCTTTATCGAGCATCAAAAGGGCACTTCCTTGATTGCCCGCAAGCTTTAAAGATTCAACAAGACCTGATGCTGAGGATTCCTCTTCAACCTGTTCATCGATAAACCACTGTAAACGACTTTTTGTAGCATAATCTCTTTCTTCTTCTGCTAAAGTCATTAGATTATAAATCGACTTTGTAACTTCCTTTTCATGAGCATATACTTTTTCAAATACATCCAAAGCTGTTTTATAATCAAGTGCCGGAGCATCGATTGCACCAAGCTTTACTAAAGCACCTTGTTCAACCATATAATGATAAAAAATCATTCCATGAGAAATTTCTTCCTGAGATTGAATACGCATCCAATGGGCAAATCCCGGCAAATTTTTATCATCAAAAAAAGCAGACATTTGTAAATATAAATAACTGGAATAAAGTTCTTTAGTAATTTGCTCACTCATCGTCTGAATCATCTTTTCAGAAAGCATAAAATTTCTCCTTATTTTTTAATCTGCAAAGCTAATTGTTTACCAATCTTTTGACATTCTTGTAAATCAGTATCTTTAGGTGACCACTTCTGCTTAAAAGAGGGCATAATAGATTCATATCCCATGGTTTGCACTTCTTTTTCTATTGCTTCGATAGCACCTATTCCCCATCCATATGTACCAAATACAAATGTTTTTTTCTTCTGCATGGATAGCCCTTTTAAATAAGTTAATACAGCTGAAAGCTGTGGCATCATTCCTTTATTCAAAGTTGCAGAGCCAAAACAGATGCAGGCAGAATCAAGCGCTTCATAAGCAATATCTGTAAGAGGAGTATGTCTCACTGGTAACATTTTCACTAAAACCCCTTCCTCACTTATACCTTCAAAAAAAGCTTGTGCAAGTTTTTCTGAGCTTCCCCACATGGAATCATAAAGAATTAAAACCTTCTTTTCTGCTTCAAAATTACACCATTTTTGATATAGCTGAACGGCTTTATTAATTCCTTTTCTCCAAATCACTCCATGAGATGGCGCAACCATTTTTAAAGGAATATCCTTCAATGCTTCCAAAGCATTCAAAATAGACCTCGCGTAAAGAGGTAAAATATTGGCAAAATATTTTTTAAGTTCTTCAAATAGCTCGCATTGATCTACTTCATCATCAAAATGCGAAGAAGAGCAATAATGTTGGCCGAAAGCATCCATGGAAAACAGAATTTGATCTTCTTTAAGATATGTCATCATGGACTCAGGCCAATGCACCATTGGGGTCATGATGAATTGCAAGGTTTTCTTTCCGATAGAAATCGTTTCATTTAATCCGATAATTTGAAACTTCCAACCTTGAGTATCATGATAAGCAGAAAGAATCTCTTTGCATTTAGCATTGCATAGGATTGTGATATGAGGAGCTTTTTTCATTAATTTGGCTATAGAGCCTGCATGATCTGGTTCTGCATGATTAACGACAACATATTGCAATTTTTCAATTGAGATATGTTGCTCAATATTTTCAATCATTTGATCAAAAAAGGGCTCTTTTACAGTATCCATCAATACAGGTTGATCATCCAATATCAGATAAGAGTTGTACGTCACTCCTCTATTGGTCGTAAATCCGTGAAATTCTCTTTGAGGCCAGTCCTCATAACCTACGTAAAAAATATCAGGTGCAATTTCCATATCATTTCCCCATTTTCTTCAAAAAAATGATTATGCCTATGCTTCTCAATAATTTATAGAGAAAGTTTTATGATTTAACTCTCTCAATATCAATTATTCAAAACAAAAAGAATTATAATAAAAAATAAACCAAATAATTAATTACACAAAATTAATAATATGTTATAACTATTACACCATTTAAATTATGACAAATAATAAGGAGAAAAAAAATGAAAACTCATCGACATAGAGGAGCAAGACTTCCTTTTGATTTCGACGTACCAGAATTTTCAAAAAAAGAAACAATTGCCCTTAATGCAATTACCGGAAGCATAGCTCTTGGAGCAATTGCTTTAATTGCCAAAGCAATTAGTTTCTTCAAATAATTTATATGGATCTTTTTATTAGATAAAAGGTCCATATTATCCTCTTTAAAAAAACCCTTAAATCTTTTATACTGTTTCCTGAACAAAGGAACTTACAATGCATAATCCAGAAAAGATTAGAAATATCGCCATTATCGCGCACATCGACCATGGCAAAACAACAATGCTCGACAGTCTACTAAGACAATCCCAAATTTTCCAAAGTCATGAAATCCCTCCTGAAAGAGCCATGGACAGCTATGATCAGGAAAAAGAAAGAGGAATTACAATCTTTTCGAAACATACCTCCATTTATTTTAATGATTACAAAATCAATATCATTGATACCCCTGGACATGCAGACTTCTCTGGAGAAGTAGAAAGAGTTCTTGGCATGATCAATTCTGTTATTCTACTTGTGGATGCAAAAGAAGGCCCGATGCCTCAAACTCGCTTTGTTCTAAAAAAATCTTTAGAAATGGGTCTCTGCCCGATCGTTGTCTTAAATAAAATCGACAGACCTCATGCAAATCCTGAAAGAGCATTAAATTTGACTTTTGACTTATTCGTAGAACTGGGAGCTACCGACAAACAACTAGATTTCCCTTACTGCTATGCTTCAGGTCTTGATGGTTTTGCTTATTTAGATGAAAATCATCCTAAAAAAGATATGAAAGAACTTTTCGAACTGATTGTCGACAAAGTTCCAGCACCTACTGGTGACCTTGATGCTCCATTTTTAATGCAAGTTGCTACAATCGATTATGATGATTATTTAGGAAGACAAGCTTGTGGAAGAATTTTAGAAGGAACGATTAAAAAAAATGATTTGATTCAATGTATCAATCATCAGGGACAAAAAGTAAATTTCCGTGCACAGAAAATCGAAGGTTATTCCGGTCTTAAAAAAGTGGAAATGGAGTCAGCCGGAGTTGGCGACATCGTCGCTATCGCCGGAATGGAAACTGTGACAATTGGTGACCTCTTCTGCAATGAAAAGAACACCAAAACCCCTTCTCCGATCTCAATCGAAGAACCTACTCTTTCAATTGACATCATGGTCAACTCCTCACCTTTCGCAGGTCGTGACGGAAAAAATCTTACAATGAACAAAATCAAAGACCGCCTTCTTCATGAGAAAAAGTCTAATGTTACCTTAAAAATCGATCTACCTGAAAAGGAAATCGACAAAATCACAGTATCAGGACGAGGAGAGCTACATCTTGCCATTCTACTTGAGGCCATGCGTCGAGAAGGTTATGAGATAACTGTTTCAAAACCTCAAGTAATCTTGAAACAAATCGATGGACAAACCTGCGAACCTATAGAACTTGCCCATATCGAAGTACCTGAAGAATTTTCAGGATCTGTTATTAAAGAAGTTTCTAAAAGAAAAGGTGAATTACAATCCCTTCACACGAATGAACACCTAATCTCTATTATGGACTTTTTAATCCCGACAAGAGGATTAATGGGACTTAATAGCGTTCTTTTATCAATGAGCAGAGGTCTTGCCATCCTAACCTCAATCTTTGAAAAATTTGCGCCTCATAAAGGACCTATCCCAGCACGTCTTGAAGGATCTTTAATCTCGATGAATGCAGGAGATGCCAACCCTTATGCATGCTTCAACCTACAAAAAAGAGGAGCATTATTTATTGCACCGGGAAGTGGCGTTTATGAAGGAATGATCGTTGGAGAAAACAACAAGGAAAATGATCTTATTGTGAATATTACAAAAGGCAAACAGCTCAACAATATTCGATCAGCTGGTAAAGATGAAAACATCATCTTAACCCCTCCCATCAGATTCACTTTAGAAGAAGCGATCAATTACATCAAAGATGATGAATATGTTGAAATCACACCAAAACATATTCGTTTAAGAAAAAAATACTTAAACGAAATTGACCGTAAACGTTTTGCAAGACTCTCCGAATAAGAGATTTTTCTAACTACACAAAAAAACGAATATGCTTAAAGCATATTCGTTTCAAATAAATTTCTTTGAAATATTAAGCAATTCTCTTAAGGAATTACATAAAACATCACAAAGAAAAAATGAAAAATACTTCCAGCAAGTACAAACAAATGCCAAAAAGCATGAAAATATTTTACTCTTCTGTCCAAGGAATAAAAAATAATACCTATTGTGTAACAAATACCTCCAAGAAGTATCCATAAGAATCCTTGAAAAGAAACGGTTGCTAAAAGAGGTTTGACAACAACTATAGCAAGCCATCCCATAAGCAAATAAAAAAGACTGGAGAAAAACTCAAATCGCGGACCAAATACCGCCTTAAAAACAACTCCAATCAAACAAAGTCCTGTTTGCAAACCAAATACCGTCCAACCCAATGGTCCTCTTAAAGAAACAAGCGCCAGAGGCATATAGGTTCCACAAATAAGCAGGTAAATGCCAATATGGTCAAAACGTCTTAGAACCTTCTTCGCCGTTTTATGCGTTATGGCATGATATAAAGTAGAAAAAAGATAAAGTAGTACTAAAGAACTACCAAAAAGAGCGCAACTCACTACATGAGATGCCGTTCCTTTCACAGCTGCCTGGTAAAGCATAATCACAAGAGCTGCTATACTTAAAGCAGCACCGATTCCATGTGTTATCGCATTGGCAATTTCCTCTGAAATCGTCTGAAGGGGTGTAGATTGATCGTTTTGAGTCATAATGACCTCCTTTCGTTCAGAAACAGTGTAGCTCAAAACAAAAAAAAACACTATTTTTTCTTAGTCACTTCTTTTTTTGAAATAATTCCTGCAGAGACGGCAAAGCGCATTCCCTCTTCCGTTGTCATATCTAATTTTTCAATTTTGTCAAAATCCACAAAAATCGTTACCCCTCCAATCTGATAACTTAGAGGAACATAAACAGCCACTTGCTTATAATCTTTTTTATGCAAAATTTTTGATAAATCTTTAACAGTCACAAAACCAAGCACATCAATACCATTTAAAGAAACTTTTACCACTTCTCCAAGCTGCTGATTCCCTTTTTCAAAAAACACAATGATATCGCGAAAAGAAGTATAAATCATTCTGACAACAGGAATTTTTTCTAAAATTTTTTCACCTTTTTCATAAATGGCCTGCCCCAGCCAATAACTCAGGATAAGTCCCACTATGAAAATCAAAATAATAGAAATAACAATCCCAAGGCCTGGAAAATAATAAGTTTCCCCAATAAGACCTTCAATCAACGGTCTAAAAAAGCCTTCCAAAGTTTTAAAAAGCCAAATCAAAATCACCAAAGTAAGCACAAGTGGTGTAACGCCAAACAGCCCACGAATAAAATATTTTTTAAACATACAAAACCCCTATTTCACTCATTTTAAATAAACAGGAGTTAACCGCAAGTAAATCAAATTTCTTTAGTTCTTGAATATCTTGAAAAATCCATTATACTCCTATAAAAAGGAGAGTCCCTATGAGAGATACACAAAGCCCCCATATTCCAGCCGCTTACTTAATTCTATTTAAAGAAAATAAAACGCTTTTACTCAAAAGAAAAAACACAGGCTATCAAGATGGGAACTACTCTTTAATCGCAGGACACGTGGAACCAAATGAATCGTTCACCGAAAGCATGATTCGCGAAGCGAAAGAAGAAGCTGGCATCACACTTTCATCCAAAGATCTTCAAGTCGTTCATCTTATGCATAGAAAATCTTCAAGTCCCAGCAATAACCAACGCATCGATCTATTTTTTCTAGCAAACAACTGGCAAGGCGAAATAACCAATATAGAACCTCACAAATGCGAAGAGCTTGCATGGTTTGATTTAAACGATTTGCCCAGCAACATCATTCCCTATGTTAATGAAGCTTTACATCATGTGATTCATCAAAAATTTTATAGTGAAAAAGGATGGAATCTTTCACTAGAAAAAGCTCTTTCCTAAAATAGAAAAGAGCTTAAATTCATTACCATAATCGAACAGGCATCGGCTCAATCATTGTTTTACTTGTATGATTATCAATTAATTTCACAAGCATATCATCTATTATTTCCACCCGATAATCAATGGAAGCATCAGAAGAAACGATACTAACCAATACTCCTTCTTCATCGTAGCTATAATCAATTTCAACATCTGTCGGTAAAATGATTTTTATAAGACGATTATTTTCATCATAAAGATAGTTTGTTTCAGTAATGGGATTATCATCGGATTTTAAGCTTTTTTTAAGCATTTGTCTTTGTTCATTATACTCATACCAAAATCTTTTTTCATGACTTTTATCCTTCACATAAAGCTCTATGATATTAAAATTTTCATCATACGAAAGTTCTTTATACACTAAGATCTCATCTTCTTTATCCACCAAAAGCTCTTCAATCAAATAATTATTCTCATCATATGTACATGTCAATACAGTACCATTCGGAAAGGATCTTTCAGTAACTCTTGCAGAAATTAATAATGGAAAAAATGCCAAAAAATATAAAAACAATCTCTTCATAGATTTGCCTCCTCAATCTTGTTAAAACCCATCAAAGCTATGCGACAAATCAAAAAAAGTCAAAAAATTTTTTCAATAAAAAAAACCTCTTCTAAAGAAGAGGTTTGAACAAATAAAAGAATATGCAACCAATTATGCTGCAGAATCAACAGAAGAATTATCAGATCTTCTGTTAAGTAATGCAAGAGCTTCTTCGGCATATTTATCTGTAGCTTTTTCATCTTCTGGTAAAGACCACTTAAAGTTATTAAATGCACCAAGAGGAACGTTAACAGTAGCTATAGAAGTACCAATAAATGCTCTTACAACAATATCTTTAATTAATAAATTCCAAATCAAATTAGTTCCGATCACTTCTAATATTTTAGCCGCTATCAACGCAACTTTTGCAACTAAACGAACAAGTTCCAACGTAATTGATTTCAAACTTCCAGCTATATGAGTAAAGATCTTGCCAGCAGCTCTTGCCATATTCATAGCTGTAGGAGAAAGAAAAGAAAGCTCTATCCTTCCTAAACATGAAGATTGATGTGGTAATAACCAATCAGATTTCCAATCATCAATTTTTTTATCAAGTTTTTGATTTGCGGTTTCAAACCAAGAAACTGTACTTATTTGACTTTCACTTATAGCAGTTGTCATAACTACCTCCATTATTATATTTTATTATGAGTTAATAATTTTTAATAAATTTAATTATAAAAAACATCAAAATTAAATGAAATTAATTAAAACAAACAACTAAATTAAAATAATTTATAATCAAAAAAATAATTTACAAATCATAAAAAATTTAACTAAAAATTTCGCTATTAAATATATTACGACCTCATATATTATACTAAATCAAAAATTTCTTTAAAAGAAAAACTATGACTACTACTGCTTTTAACAAAGAAAATTGGTTTCCAGAAGCAAATAACTATCTTGATAGAAAGATTAATGGTTGGAAACCTGATTGGTTATTACCACATCAATCTTCATACATAGGAAGAATAGAACTTGGTTTTATCTCTCCCAAAAGAAAAAATATCCTAAGAGCTGTTGGTAAAGTCTTTACTCATATAGCCGGAAGTTTGATGTCTATAAGTTTGGAACTTGCTCGTTTAGTTGGAAAAGTTGTGTTGATAGCAGCTAAATTATTCGAAATCATAGCTATAAATTTTCCATATAATTTATTTATCAAACCAATTATTAATCATTTTGAAAAAAATACTATTCATCCACAGCTGACTGAATAATTTCCGCAAAGCTTGGATGAGC
>DAOTHK010000022.1:0-14487 GCA_035447625.1 Chlamydiales bacterium | reverse complement strand
TAAAATTACCCAAAAGAACAAGGGAAGAGAATCAAAAGCCTGCTTTCCATGATGCCTAAAAAAAGGAACGAAATGATCTACATTAAAATAAGGAATACTACTCAAACTAAACGCTATAATCGCTAGAGTTGCCAAAACAAAAGAAATCACACAAATTCTCTTACTCCATTTCTGTGATACGATATGCACGCTCGAAGTAATCCATAAAATCATTAATGCTATCGTAATACCCACCGGGGTCAAATGATCTCCTTGAGTAAAACTTTCAAAGAAAAACCCCAAGAAAAACACCAAATAATAAAGTAATGTTGCAACAGAGGCTATCATAATCGTCACATAAGAAAAGCCGATTAAAAAACCAACAAGCTCCGATATTCCAAGTAATGAAAACGTATAACATCCTCCGGCTATTGGGAAAGAAGATCCAAGCTCCATATAAATCATAATAAGAGGAAACATCATAATACCCGCAACAAAGATAGTGCTTAGAAAACTAGGCCCTGAATTCGTATATAAAAAAGGAAGATTCAAAAAAAGTCCGGGTGAAATCATGCAACCAAAAGAAATCGTTACAAACGTTCCCAGACCTATCGTTTTTTCAAAACCTTTTCTTCTAATCAACTTACCCATAATTAAACCCATTTTTGGACAATTGGAAAATATCGTCCGATGCTAAATGCTTTTTTAGTGACTCGTATCCCTGGAGGACCTTGCCTTCTTTTATATTCAGCTCTATGGATTTTTTTGACAAGTTCTTCCACAAGCTTTTCCGGATACCCATAAGCTTTTACAATGTCTTCAACAGAATAATATTCTTCAACATATTTTTCTAAAACCGTATCAACAATCTCATATGAAGGAAGAGATTCATAATCCGTTTGACCTTCCTTCAATTCGGCAGAAGGAGCTTTCTCAATGATTCTTTGAGGAATAATTTCCTTATCTCGATTCAACCAACGAGCTAAAGAATAGACACGTGTTTTAGACACATCGATCAAAACATCAAGCCCCCCGCACATATCTCCATAAAGAGTTGCATATCCCATCGCCATTTCACTTTTATTTCCTGTACTTAATACAACAGATCCAAATTTATTCGAAAAAGCCATTAAAATAACCCCTCGAATCCTTGCCTGAAGGTTTTCCTCCGTTACATCCGGTCCTTTTCCATAAAAATATGGAGAAAGAAGATTTAAATAATTTTGAAACATCTCATCTATCGGAATCTCTTTAAGAGAAACATTTAAGTTGGAAGCTATAAAATGAGCATCTTCTATGCTTTCCAAAGAAGTAAAACGAGAGGGCATAAAAATTGGATAAACATTTTCTTTTCCCAAAGCTTTCACAGCAATGCATAAGACAAGTGCTGAATCAATTCCTCCGGAAAGCGCAATATGAGCAGATTTCAATCCTTGTTTGATAAAATAATCTTTAACGCCAATTACAAGTGCTTCGAAAAGATCTTTTTCCGGATCAACTGCAAAAGTTTTTTCCTGATACTTTATTTCTGTATCAAAAAGAAAACTATCTTCTTCAAATCCTTTTGCCATGTAAACCAATTGCCCTTTATCATTCAAAACAAAACTATATCCATCAAAAACAAGTTGATCATTCGCTCCTACTTGATTACATAAAATAAGAGGTGTTTTAAGTGTCTCGTAAGCTTTTAAACATGTCTGAATACGAGTATCTTTTTTCTGAAAATAATAAGGAGAAGCTGACAAATTAACTACAATATCAGGTTGCAGCTTTTTTAATTCTTCAACAGGATCCCTTTTATATTTTGTATAACGAACTTGACCTCCATGCCCCCAAATATCTTCACAAATCAATATTCCAATTTTTGATCCTTTATATGAAAAAACTTTTTGATCAGCACCTTCACAAAAATATCTTCTTTCATCAAAAACATCATAAGTGGGAAGAAGAGTCTTATCCTTATATCCCAAAAGATTCTGATCACATAAAACCGCTGCAGTATTATAAATCGGATTGCCAACTCCTTGTAGATTACGACGGATCGTTCCTACAATCACCATCAAATCTTTTGTATAAGGTAAAATTTCATTTACCGCCTTTTCTGCCTTATCGATAAAATCTTCATAATGCACCAAATCTTCAGGAGGATAGCCTGTAACGACCATTTCAGAAAAAACAATAACATCCGCTTTTTGACTTTTTGCTTTCTCTATCTCTTCAATAATTTTTTTAACATTCCCCTTAATATCACCTACAATTGGATCCAATTGGGCTACAAAAATTTTCATATGTCACATCAAATATTTTTTTATTATCGTACTGATTCAAGAATTTTCTTTGAAGCTATTTGAATAATTCGTACCTCCTTTATTCAACTCATTATCTACTTTAAATAAAACACTTGATTTCTCACTTATATATACCGCTTCTTTTCTTGACATCTAGACAAAAATGGAGTTTCATAGAAGGGTTAAATTATCAAAAGAAATAGTATTATTATGACCCAACAAAGAGAACACTGGGGATCCAGGCTAGGTTTTATCATGGCAACAGCAGGTTCTGCTATCGGCCTTGGCAGTCTTTGGAGATTCCCCTATATCGTAGGACAAAACGGTGGTGGAGCCTTCGTTCTATTATACTTAATTTTTACTTTTGGCATTGGAATTCCTATATTTATCGCTGAATTAATTATTGGACGTTCCTCTCAAAAAAGCGCTATCAAAGCCTTTACCGAACTTGCGCCAAAATCGAATCACTGGAAAATTCTCGGTTGGTTCAATATTCTTACTTCGTTCATTATTTTATCTTATTACAGCGTGATTTCCGGATGGACTGTCAATTACGCCCTTATGTCTCTTGTACAATTTTATAAAGGAAAAACTCCTGAACAAATTTCCAATATCTTCGACATTCTTTCCTCTTCATCCGACATCAACTTATTTTGGCATTTCATCTTCATGCTTATGACTGTTGGGGTTGTTTTCAAAGGTATCCGCAAAGGTATAGAATACTGGAGCCGAATCCTTACCCCTGCCCTACTTGTGATTTTAATTGGTCTTTTCCTCTTTTCAACAACACTTTCCGGCTTTAAAGAATCCGTCGAATTCATTCTTCTTCCGAATTTCTCCTCGCTAACTTCCTCAGGAGTTCTAGACGCCCTTGGAATGGCTCTTTTCACCATCAGCGTTGGAATTGGTATTGTCCTTACTTACGGAAGCTATATGAAACCTTCTGAGGACATCCCTAAAACAGGTCTGATCATCGGCACTGTTTCTGTTTCCGTTTCCTTATTTGCAGCTCTCATGATTTTCCCTATCATTTTTTCATTTGGATTTGAACCGCAAGCAGGCCCTGGTTTAGTTTTCAAAACACTACCTGTATTATTTGCCCAACTTCCTGGATCTCTAGTAATCTCCACAATCTTTTTCATCCTATTTGTTTTCACTGCTCTAACTTCTTCCATCTCTTTATTAGAAGTTCTTTCAGCAAACTTGATCGAAGTATTCGGATGGAAAAGAGCTAAAGCCGTTTCGATTGCAGGACTTGCCACTTTCGTTATGGGAATCCCAACAGCTTTAGCCTCTTCAGGAGCTTTATTCGGTAATTGGATCAAAATCTACGGAATGAATTTCTTTGATACCATCAATGAAATTTCCGGCTCATGGATGATGCCTCTTGGAGGGTTATTCACCATAATTTTTGCCGGATGGTTTATGGAGAAAAAACTGGTTCAATCTGAATTCACCAATGGAACTACTTTAAAAAGATTATTAAAACCTTGGTTTTTCACCATTCGATATGTCGCTCCTTTAGCTGTTTTGATTGTTATTTTGCAAAGAAGCGAAATTATCGATTTAACAGTTATTTTAGATAAGCTTTTTACAAAATAAGGAAATAAGACATGGCAAAAGGCAAACTATCGATCCATAGTGAAAATATTTTACCTATCATCAAAAAATGGCTCTATTCTGAAAAAGATATCTTTATCCGAGAGCTAATCTCCAACAGCACTGATGCTATCTCAAAATTACGAATCATAGCTGGCAGAGAAAATATCACACTCAACGAAATGCGCATCGATATTCATATCGATAAAGAAAATAAAACGATAAAAATTTTCGATACCGGAATTGGCATGACTGGCGAAGAAATTGAAAAATATATCGCTCAAATTGCTTTTTCAGGCGCCGAAGACTTTATCGAAAAATATGAATCCAAAGATGAAAAAGACCAAATAATCGGACATTTTGGTCTTGGATTTTTCTCTTCGTATATGGTTGCCAAAAAAGTCGAAATTCACTCTTTATCCTATCAGAAAGAAGCAAAAGCTTCGCATTGGATTTGCGATGGATCTTCCGACTACGAGCTTTTGGAATCCGATAAAACTTCAATCGGAACGGAAATCACCTTACATATCAGCGAAGACAGTGAAGAATATTTAGACGAAAGCAAACTCAATCAAATCGTTAAACGCTTCTGCCCTTATCTACCTTACCCTATCTATATCAACGACCAGCACATCAACAACAAAGACCCTCTTTATTTAAAGCCTGCATCGGAGTGCTCCAACGAAGATTACTTGTCTTTTTATAAAGAACTTTATCCCTTCGAAAAAGATCCGGTTTTCTGGATCCATTTCAATGTGGACTATCCTTTCAATCTAAAAGGAATCCTATACTTCCCCCATATCGAACCTAACTATGATTTAAATAAATCTGAAATCAAGCTCTTTTGCAATAGAGTCTTTGTTTCTAATGACTGCAAGGAAATCCTTCCCAAACATTTAATGATTTTAAAAGGAGCTTTAGACAGCCCAGACATTCCTTTAAATGTCTCAAGAAGCTTTTTAGCAACAGATCATACAGTAAGAAAACTTGCATCTCACATCTCAAAAAAAATCGCATCACAGCTTAAATCCAAATACCTATCAGATAAAGAAGCTTTTATCAAGATTTGGAAAGAGATCGAAATCATTATCAAACTAAGTATTCTTCAAGATGGAGAATTCTATGATAAAGTCAAAGACTGCTTCCTTTTTGAAACTTTAAATGGCTCTTTTGTCACAATCAAAGAATACCTAGAGCAAAATAAAGACAAAACACAAGATAAAATCTTTTATGTTCATGCAAATCAAAAAGATTCTTCTTTGACAAAACTCTATAAAGAAAAAAACATCGATATCCTTCTTTTGAATCCTTATATCGACGCCTCTGTTATCTCCTTTTTAGAACCTAAAGAGTCTTGCAAATTCGAGCGTATCGACGGCAATTTAGACGCTTTAATCAATTCTGAAAATAAAGAAGAAGAAAATGAAGAAACAATCAATTTCATCAAAGAAGTCATAGATTCAGAAAGTTTCTCAATCGAAACCAAATCTTTCGAATCGAAAACTCTTCCTGGAATCATTCACACATCAGAAGAAGAAAGACGTTTTGCAGACTTTATGAAAATGGCGCAAAACCAAACTCTTCCTATGAAAAAATCTTTAATTTTAAACAATTCCCACCCACTTATGCAAAAAGCATTGGAATTGAAAGATACAAGTCCTGAGATGGCAAAAAATTTAATTCAACATCTCTATGATTCAACAAGACTTGCTCAAAATGAAGTTTTAGCCGAAGAACTACCCTCCATTTTAGAACGTTCTTCCAATCTAATATCTTTTTTAAGTTCTTCATTATAAACGATCTACAGCCACTAATCATCTAATCGTTAGTGGCTTTATTCATAAATCAATATTTTAATTATTATAATAAAAATTATAATTACTATGTTTAAATGACTTTAATAAATAAAAATGTTATAATTAGTTATTAAACATTATAAACTATTATAATAATAAGTACTTAATATGCATCTTCAATTTCAGACAGGCGTAAGCCTTCATATTTTATTTGAAGAAAAACTGAAAGAAACTTCAGATTTTCTAGGTAAGCAAGGATTATTAAAACCCAATCTTTTCTTTGATAGAGATTTTGGAATTCTGCAATACGATCCCACATGTTCTCAATATATCCCCTATGAAAACTCTTTGGATCTTGCAAATACAGTACTTGATTTACTGTTAGCTCCAACTTCTGAAAAGCCTATCAAAAAACCAAAGCTCCTCGATATTTCCAATCCTCACACCCAAGAACTTGAAAAAGAAATAGAATCCTTACAAGATCAAATTAAGTCTTTAAATGAAAACATCGATCAGCTCAAATCACAACAAATTGTCCCCTCTCATTCAGATGAATCAATGAATTCACCTACAATCGAAAAGCTTGAAGCTCAAAATGCTAAAATGTGGGAAAAGATTTTGGAAAGGCTCGATGCACTACAACACTCTACCTCTTTACCTCCTTCATTTCCTTTAACTATAGCTCAGCTCCCTCCAATTCAAATTGAAGGTCTTGAACAACTTACACAAAGAATCGGTTCTTTAGAACAAAGCATACATGCTTCTCAATCTGACGAAGAACAACGGTTAACAGCTTATTTTGAATCAATTTTGAAAAACCTACAGGATGATCAAGCAAAATTAATTGAAGAATTACGCAACAAAGAGAGCCTAATTGAAGAACTAGGCACTTCTTCTCAAGATCTCCGAGATTTAGCAGAGGAAAGAGCGTTTGAAATTCAAATTTTAAGAGAGAGACTTGTTCAAAATGAAGATATGCAAGTTAGAATCCAAGAACTCACAACAAACTTTAACTCTTATGATGAATCGATCAGAGATTATCAAACAGCACTTGCAACTAAGGAACTTGAAATTTCAGAACTTCAGAACCAATTACAACAACTTGATCAAGCCTTTACAGGAAAAGATAATCTTATCGCTGAACTATCTTCTTTGATAGAAATTTTTCAAAATGATGCTCATGATGATTTTCTTGAAAGAACGCAACTAAAAAAACTCATAGAAAAACTTCAAACAGAACTTGAAAAATCCCAAACTCGTGAAACAATAACTGAAAGTGAAAAAGATCAAATACAAAGACAATCTACTAAATTCATAAAAGAAATTCAAAGACGATATCAAGAAGCATTAGATGATCTTCAACAGCAAAAAGCTCATTATGAAGAATTACATACAGATTATGCAAATCTTGCCAAAAGAAAAGAAGAGGCAGCTGACTTACTATTACAAGCACGCGAACAAGAACATGCAAAAAACATTGCTTCCTTAACAGAACAACTAACACAAGAAAGACAAAGGTTACGAGAGGCTCAAATAGAATTCGATAAGGGTATAGATATATTAACTACTCTGCAAGCCGAAACTTTAAAAGAAAAAGTAGAAACTCTATTTGAGTTAAACCAAATCAAATCTGAATCAAAGAAAAAAATCACAAAACTTCAAAAAGAGCTTGAAAAAACGGAAAAAGAACATCAAGAAGAATTAGAAGCATTACAAGCAACTTACCAAGAAGCTCAAGATGCACTCGCGCAAGCTCTAACCGATTCATCAACAAAAGAAGATCAATTAAAAGCTCTTCAACAATCATTTGATGAAGCTCAAGACAATCTTCGACTAACACAAGATAGACATCAAGAAAAGTTACAATCCTTACAACATAAGCATAAAATGACTCTGCAAACGCTAAAACAAGAACATGCACAAGAATTAAGCGAACAACAAAGTCAACTTTATTGGGAAAAAGTCGTTCCTCTAAGATTAACTTTAGAAGACTCTTTCCAAACAATAAAAGCTCTCAAACAAGAACGCAGCATAGCTTTGGAAACCTCCATAGCAAAGCAAGATGCAATCGAATCACTCACAAAAGACATAAAAAAACTAGAACATCAAATTTCAATATTAACTCATGCTAAAGAAAAAGAAAGATCCGAATCAGATACAGATATTTCAGAATTACAATCTGAAATAACAAAACTCGAAACTCAATTATTCCAAGCTCTCCAAGAAAAAAGAACAATCAACCTAGCTATTCATTCTCTTGAAACTGCATTATTGGAAACTCAAACAGTTTTTGAAAGCATGGAAGAAAGTCTAAAAACTTTTAAAAAAGATTATGATCAATTACAAATTGATCATGCAATCTCTTTAGATGAAAAAGAAAACATTACTTCTGAATTAGAAGCTGTGCAAGAAAAACTCGCACAAGCACTAACTGATGCTTCAACAAAAGATGATCAATTAAAAGAGCTCCAACAAGCATTAAATAAAGCTCTAACCCTTTATCAAGAAGAATTAGCAGATGTTTATTCTCAAAGAAAGGCAAAAGATTCTTCTATTACAAAACTTGAATCAGATATTCAACGATTAAGCGAGGAAAAAGCAGACCTTTTGAATCATAACTTAGAATTACAAAAACATTTAGAGTCTGCCATCGGTGAGCTAGAAAGTCTTTCTGAAGATCTTGAACGAAATCTCAGTGATTTAGATGGATTTCCTGAAGCCATTGAAAGACCTTCCATTCTAAGTCTGATCGAAGAAAAGCAAGAAGTTATAGAACTCAAAGCTCAACTCTCAGAACTAGAACAGCAAAGAGATGAACTTATAAAACAAAAAGAAACGGCTGATCCAGAGGATCTCCGATCACTTTCTGACCGAATTTTTTTCATAAGATCTGATATTAATCATGCCAAATTAGATTTATCCGCAACAAAAAGCCAATTTTTTGATCAAATTTATCAAGAAAGATTAGCAGAACTTAATAAACAACTTAGTGAAGAAGAACTACAACATCGTCGAATGATTTTAGCCTCTATTCGAGATCAACGTGAAGAATTAAGTAAAAGAGATACAGATTTTTGTTCTTACGCAAATCAACTTAGAAAATTAACAGAAGATCTTAAGAGCAAAGATCTGGAATTTGAAACAAGTTTACAAGAAAAAGATCGCTTAGAATCAGAAATTGCTCAGCAAAATCTTAAAATACATGAAACAGAACAAAGAATTGCAGAATTAACAGAAGAAAATACTAGATTAGAAGCTGAAATTGATTATATCAAAGAAATTTTCTCAGATCATTATAATCCTCTAGCGCAAGAAAATGAAAAGTTAGAAGAAGAAATTGCTCAACTTACAGAAAAACTTCAAAAATCAACTCAAGAACAAGAAATTCTTAGAGAAGAAATAGATGGAGCAAGAATAGAAATCAAAGAGCTTCAAACAGCTGCAGAAGTTGCAGAAAGATATGAAGAACAAATAGATGAAATTGCTCAACTATCTAAGCAAATCGATAAATTAGAAGCATACCTCCAAGCTCTTTTAAGCGAAAATGAATCACTTATTAATCAACTAGACCGAAAAACTATATCAATTCAATATTTACACAAAGAAAAACAAAAAGCAGAACTTGCTTTATCTCAATTAACAGAAGATCATGAAAAAACAACTGCCAATCTTCATGAAACGACTCTAAAACTAAGAATATCTGAAAGTCAATTAAGACAAACTCAAAAACAACTATTAGAAGCAAAAAAAGAAATTGAGACTTTACATCACCAAGAAGAACGTTTACAACAAGCCATTAACACACTTACCGATGATCTTAACTCCTTACAAGCTTCCTCAGAAGAAACAACTTCTGAGCAACAAGAAAGAATTATTCAACTTACATCCAAGTTGCAAGAACTTATAGCAAAAAATGGAGCCCTGCAGGAACAAATTATAAAACAAGAACAACAAATTGCAGATTTCCAATCTAAACATCGTGAAATCACTCAAGAAAACCTAAAACTATCATTAAGAGTTAGCAAATTAGAAGCTAAAAAAGCTGAGCTTGAAGACAGGATTGAAGATCTAAAAGCGATGATAGAAGAAAAAAACCAAAAAATTGCAGAGCTTGAGACAAGAATTTTGAAACTTGAAAACCAAATTCTTCAATCGAATCAACTTATTGCTTCATTAGAAAAAGATGTTATTTCAAAAGAACAAACAATTGATAATCAAAAAAGCATTATCTCAGATTTAGAAAAAGAAAAAGATACCAGCGAACTTACTATTATAACTTTACAGGCCAGACTAAAAAAATTAGAAGAATCGCTATCAGAAAAAGAAGCTGAGCTAGAGCAATCAATTATCGCTCAAATGGTTTCTGATCTTGTTAATAAAATAACAACAGATGCTTTAGAAGAAATCCACCAAACAGAAATGGAACAAAGACGAAGGATGGAAATTTCTTCTCAAAAAGCAGAAGAGGACGATGAAATAGGAGGCCCTGAAGCAACAAGTAAAGAAAACACGTTAGCTGAAAAAGAAATGAGAGATCTAAGATCTTTTTCTGATCTTTTAGAAAGAATAATTGAGCAATTACAGAATAAAGAAAGATTTGTTAGAAAACACTATGAAGTCACCTCACCTTATAATTATCAGCATTTTTTAAATTTTATTAGAGAATGTGACTCTTGGATCCAAGAAACCTTTGATCAAAGTAAAACAAAAGAAATATTCGAAATCGAAAAAAACCCAAATCGTACTGATAGAAAGAAAATATATATCAAACAAGGAAAAGCTATCTTAGATTTAGAAGCCATTTTAGAAAATCAAATACAAGATAGGAGTATTGAAGATAGTAGAGTCCTTGAATTGATCTATAATTTCCTTACATATGGAATTAAGAAAAGAGACAGTGTTGGAATTGGAGCAACATCTAAATACGTTTTAAACAATCTAAGAAAAATACATAGAAAAAAATTAAGAAATCACCAAGCAGACATTGAATCAGAAAGTTTTTTTGAAGACTTTCTTACATTATTATTCATAGCACACTATATACGCTCTTTCCCTGATTCGTTTGAAACAGATCAAACTGTAGCAAGAGTTTTTACAATCGGTGGAATAAGATATTCTTCTATAGAATTAAACAGAAAAATGAAAGAGCTGTGGGATGCAATTAGCAATTTAATCATAGACGAACTTGCTCCAGCATTTGAAGAATATCTCATATCATCTATTCCAGAAGAAGAAAGAATACCTACTCCAGAACCTCTCCCTTCTCCCGCGGAAGAAACCCCTCCCCCTTCACGACTAGAGATATTAAGGGAACGACAAAGACAATTAATACAAGCAGGAAGATAACTAAAAACAAAACCCGCCTAAAAGACGGGTTTTTAAGATAAATCGTTATCCAATCTAATACTTATTTAGCAGAAGTATTAGGACCTTTAATTTCAGAGATAGCACCTTTAAGCATTTCGATTTTAGAGCCATCATAAGTTTTGATAACAATTGTATCATCTAAAATCAAATCGATTGTTCCGATCATGCCCATTGCAGTCACTTTATCACCAATTTTCATAGCTTCTCTCATCTGTTGAGCAGCTTTTCTTCTTTTTTGCTCAGGACGAAAAATTAATAAGTATCCGAAAGCAATAAAGATTGCGATCATGACGATTGTTTGAATTAAACTTGATTGAGGCGCTGCGCCTGCTGCAAGGATTGGATGTAACATAATGGTTTTCCTTCGTTGTTTATTTTTTTAACGATAATGGGTGTAGTATACCAAAATCAAGGATTATCTTTCCAGAAGGGCAATATTTTCAATATGATAAGTATGCGGAAACTGGTCTAAAGGAATCATTTTTTTGATTTTGTAACCTGCTTTTTTAAGTTCTAGATAATTTTTTTCCTGAGTTAAAACATTACAAGAAATATAAATGATTTTTTCGGGCATTAGCTGAAGAAGCTTTGCAATCGCCAAATCATCAAGTCCGGCTCTTGGAGGGTCTACAATCACAAGATCGGGCTTGGGAAGAGAAGTAGATTGAAGAATTTTTCCAACATCCCCTGCAATAAACTGAACATTTTCAATACCATTTTGTAATGCATTTTTCTTGGCATCTTCAACGGCATCGGGATTCAGCTCAATTCCAATCACATTTTTTGCAGCTTTTGAAAAAATCATCGCAAGTGTTCCTGTACCAGAGTAAAGATCATAAGCTACATCGATAGGAGCCATATCTTGTAATAAAGATAGAGCTGTTGAATATAATTTTTCCGCTTGGCAAGTTGATGGCTGAAAAAATGAAGTAGCGGAGATATTGAATGTTAATGGGATTTTCTGATCATCTACTTGAATGTTTAGCACCTCTTGGATGGTATCTTTTCCAAATAGTACGATTTCTTCAAAAGATGTCGGCGACTTTTCTTCAATAATGCGTTTTCTTAAAATAATAGAGACTTTTTCCGGATTATTCCCAATCACTTCCTGAACAGCTTTTATAAATAAAGCCTGATCGTTTACAGCAAATTCTTCTTTACCATTTATGGTTAAGACAACCATCTTTTCTGAAGTATTTTTTCCCTCACGAACTGTAAGTGTTAAAAACAGACCTGTATCGTTTTCATAATTATAAGCTGTATAATCGCTATTTTCCCAAAACTCTCTTACTCTAACAACAAGCTTTGCAAAAAAGGAAGAAGCTAAAAAACAGTTTGAAAGATTGAAAACAAAGCGATTAGCTTTTGCAATCATAAGGCCTAGATATTTGGTGCCGATTCCATTTTGGGAAAAAGAAAATTCCATCTTATTTCGAAATTCCCAAGGTATTTCCAAAGAAACAATAGGATAAATCTCGCCATGATCTTCAAAAATATGGGATTGAAACTGATCAAGTACCCATTTCTCTTTTTGCTGAAGTTGCTTTTGATAATCCATGGCTTGGATCATACATCCCCCACAAATCTCTGCGTGTGGACAACGAAGCTCAACTCGATCTTTTGAAGGAATTAGTATTTGTTCCAACCTGCCTTTGATAATGCCTTTTCGTTTTTTATAAAGCTTTGCAAGAACTTTATCGCCTGGAATGGTATGGGGTATTAATACTTTTGCATTATGATATTCAGCTTGTCCCTCAGCTTTTCTGGACAAAGTTTCAATAATTATTTCTTCCGTCATGATCTACGTCTTTTTTTTGAAAAAGAATACCATAAAAAAGAAAATATTCACATCTTTGAAGACAAAAAAAGGAAGCAAAATTGCTTCCTTCATCAAACAAAAAAGAAAATAATTTCAAAAAATTATTTTCTTCCTTTTTTAGCTGGTTTTTTCTTAGCTACTGGCTTTTTCTTTGCAGGTGCTTTTTTCTTAGCTACTGGTTTTTTAGCAGCAGGCGCTTTCTTTTTAGCAGGCGCTTTTTTAGCAGCAGGCTTTTTAACCATTAAACCTTTTTTCTCAGCAGCAACAGATTCTTTTCTAAAGATTTTAGCAATTTTCGCTAATTTGATAGATCCTGTTCTAACTCTTTGAGCTGCGGCTTTGTTTCCGCCTTCAACTTTTGCTAAATCTTTTAGCAAAGCTTCCAAATGCATATGCATTGTTTTCATTGTATTTTTCAGTGCCATAAAATGGTCTCCTGTTGGGTTGAATTAATCCTTCTTACTTAATTTTGAATAATTTTTTTTGAATATATTATGCAAGATTTTTTTATAAAAATTTTTATTATTTTTTTTAACAAATAAAAAACTTTAATTAAAAAAAGGATCTAAAATAATACCTGAATGAGTTTTTGAAAAAAATCAGACATCGAAAAAATTTAATATAATTTTTATGGAAAAAGGGACTAAAATGTCCATAAAAACAAAAAAAAGACATAAAAAATGCAGTATTGTTTTATTAATGGTGAAATTAAACCTTTAAAATCTGCCACCCTTTCGGTTTTGGATCTTGGATTTTTAAGAGGTGTTGGAATTTTTGAATACCTTAGAACATACCATCATAAGTATTTCCATTTAGAAGATCATTATATAAGATTTCAAAAATCAGCTGAAAAATTCCATATTCCTTTTAATTTATCCTTTGAAAATCTCCAAAAGATCTTAGAAAGGCTTCTTGAAGTAAATGAGATGCAAGAAGATTATGGCATTAAAATGGTTTTAACAGGTGGCGTTTCCGATCATCCTCTAACACCTTCAAAAGAACCTTCTCTTTTAATCTTTATAGAAAAGCTTCCTTGTTTTAATGAAATAAAAAAAACAGGAATGAAAGTTGCTACCTATCCTTTTACAAGAAAATTTGCAGAATATAAGACAACAAGCTATCTAGAAGCGATACTTGCTTTTCAAAATGCCAAAGATCAAAATGCCCATGAAGCTATTTACGTAGATCAAGAGGGCTATCTTTTAGAAGGCACCAGAAGCAATTTTTTTGCCATTAAAAATAATACTTTATTCACACCAAATCACAATGTACTTCCAGGCATCACTCGAAAAGTTGTTCTTTCGATAAGTCAAAACGTATTAAATATTGAAAAAAGAAGGATTCATATAACAGAACTTATGGATATGGATGAGGCTTTTTTAACATCAACAACGTTTGAAATCATGCCAATTCGAGCAATAGACCAATACGATTTATCAAAAACGAATTTCAAAACCATTCATAAATTACAAAATCTGTTCCATCATTATTCAGATCCACTAATGGAAACAAGCTTCGCTTCTATGTAAGAAATTCGAATGCATCTGATCTTTTGATCAATTTAAAAAGAAAATAAAAAAACTGAGAAATAAAAAAAGCAAAAAAAAAGCTGGCAGCGACCTACTCTCCCATACTCTTG
>DAOTHK010000021.1:0-14600 GCA_035447625.1 Chlamydiales bacterium | reverse complement strand
TGGATGCAAAGATACTGTTTTGGAAGGGTATTTTCCATGCGGGTGCCCTTGCCTCCGCATAAGAAAATGCAGGTTGTTTTAATCTTTCTTTCTTTCATCTAAGTTAATAATAATATTTTCATAGAAACAGTATAATAAAAAAAGCCCAAATGATCAAAAGATCATTTAGGCTTTTAGGAAAAAAGATAAAAAACTTTTTTTTAAGAAAGATGTTCGTTAACTTTTTTAGTCATTTCAAACATGTTGATCGCTTTTTTTCCGCCGAATACTTTTGTAAGTTTTTCATCAGGAATAATGTTTCTTCTGTTTTTTGGATCTTGTAAATCATGTTTTTTGATATAAGCCCAGATTTTTTTAATTACTTCTGTTCTTGGCATAGGGCCCTTTCCAATCACAGCTTCTAAGGCTTCGCTGACTTTAAGGGGAGCCATAAACTTTGGATTAGGTTTTCTTTTAGCCATAATTGTCTCCTTTCAAGGTAAAACTTTTTTTTGCATATATTGAACTTTTTATCTCTCTTTAGGGTTTATAGTCAAACCAATTCGAAAAGTTTTTTATATAGTGAAAATTTTTTGACTTGTTTTTTTGAAAAAATTCCGGCAGTTTGATGTTTTTACTTAATGAATTAAGAGTTTTTTATGTGGCGAAAAATCGAAATGGATAAAATTCAAAAATTATTTTCTTCATTGCAAAAAAAGGATTCGATCTTTGAAAAAATTGAGATTTTGAATAATCACATATCTGTGAAACAGTTTTTACAAAACGAGCATCCGTTAAATATTTTTATCTCTTCACTTACTCCTCAGTGCGAATATGTTGTTAAAATTGTGATAGCGGTTGAAAAACATAATGAGGTCTTTGGGAAAAATAAGGATGTTGAGGCTTTTACATCTTATCGAAAAGCACTCAACGAAATATTGGAAATTGAGTCTGATTATAAAGAAGGGCTTTTAGGCTATTATCGTGATTATCTGATGGTGATGCCACCTAGTAGATATTAAAAAAAAGCAACAAAATTAAATTTTGTTGCTTTTATGAATAATTTTTCAGTACTAAAAATTATATAGCTTTTGAATCAGGGGTTTCTTCTGGAGCTGCTTCTGTAGTTAAAGGTGCTGTAATACCTTCACCATCAGCTGGTGTTGATTTTTTACCAATAACAACTTTTGCAATAACAGCTACTAATACAGCAAGACCTACTGCTGCACCAATGATAGTAAATAGTTTTGAGTGGGTGCTGATGAATGCAGGTGTTGCTTTAAAGAATTCTGCGGTAGCTGTAAAAGCTCTAGATGCGATGTTTTTTGTTTTATCAACAACAACAGGTGCTGTGTCTGCAACTGTATTTCCAAAAGATTTTGCTTTTTCTGCAATACTGTGACCGATACTTTGTAAACTCATAATTCCTCCTAAAAAAGAAATTTTGTTAAAAAATTAATTTGAAGGCAGTATAGATTTTTTTTCAAATTTATGTAAAGTATTTGAAAAGATTGTTTTTCTTTTTTTTGAATTAATAGAGGGTAAGTGGTTTTTTGCTTTAGAATCTTTTTTAAAGAGGATATAGTAGTGGAAAAATGGAGAGCAAAATGGCTGAAAAAAAAGAGGATATAGAATCTTTGGAACAAAGAATCCTTCATATGTGGAGGTATCTTTGACATTGAAAAAAAGGAAAATCAGGTTCAGCAATTAGAAAAGAAAATGGAAGCTTCATCATTTTGGGATGATCCGGATGAGGCAAAGAAAGTCATGAAAGAGGTAAGTCTTTTAAAAGGTTGGGTACAGCCTTTTAATGATTTAAAAAATCGCATGCAGGATCTGAAGGATCTTTATCCTGAAGCGGAAAGTTCCGGTGATGAGGAACTGCTTCATGATTTGGATCAGGAGTTTGATCGCATTGAAGAATCTCTATCACAGCTAGAGATTAAGAAAATGCTTTCGGGTGAACTGGACGATAAAGGCTGTTTTATTTCAATCAATGCAGGGGCTGGAGGAACCGAGTCTTGTGATTGGGTTTCGATGCTGATGAGAATGTATGAGAGATGGGCGAGTAAAAGGGGATGGAAAGTCGAAGTTATTGATAAAGAAGATGGAGATGTTGCCGGAATAAAAAGCATTACTATGAAAGTCACCGGTGATTTTGCATATGGTTATGCTAAATCAGAAAAAGGAGTACATCGGCTTGTGAGGATTTCTCCATTTGATAGTAATGCAAGAAGACATACAAGTTTTGCTTCTGTCGATGTTTCTCCAGTTATTGAAGATGATGTGAATATCGAAATCAGTCCGGAAGAAATTCGAATAGATACTTTTAGGGCATCTGGCGCTGGAGGACAGCATGTGAACGTGACAGATTCAGCTGTCAGGATTACACATATTCCAACAAAGATCGTGGTATCATGCCAAAATGAACGTAGCCAGCTTCAAAATAAAGAGACTTGTATGAATATGCTTAAATCAAAGTTGTATGAGCAGAAAATTTTGGAGCGAGAAGAAAAATTGAAACAGCTTTCGGGAGAGAAAAAAGAGATTGCCTGGGGAAGTCAGATCCGAAGTTATACTTTTCAGCCTTACACCCTTGTTAAAGATACAAGAACGAAAGCGGAATCGGGGAATATTCAAGCGGTTATGGATGGCGATATTGATATATTTGTAAATGCTTACTTAAAGGAATTTGGATAATGGATAAATGGGATATTCGTTATACGAATCTTTCGGATCAAAAATTTCTAAGGAAATGGCTGGATGATTCTGAGGATTTGAAGTGGTTTGCCTTCACAAAAAAAGAAGAGGTAGATGTAGCCGTTAGAAATTGGATGTATTATTCCAAATATCAATGTTCGATAACAGCGGTCATTGATAATGAGCCTGTAGGGATTGCCACTCTTTTTTTGATGCCTTATCGAAAGATTTGTCATAAGGCAATGTTCTATTTGATCGTAAATAAAAAAAATAGAGGGATGGGAATAGGCTTTTCCTTATTAAAAAATGTCTGTCATTTGGCTAAGACGTATTTCAAATTAGAAGGTCTTTACATAGAGTTATATGAAGGTTGTCCATTAATTGCTTTGCTTGAGAAGCAGGGATTTCAAAAATTATTTGAACAGAATCATTATGTGATGATTGATGGTGAAAAAAAGAAAAGGCTTGTGTTTGAAAAGGATTTAAGAGAGTAAACTATGAGCAAAATTGTAATTCGTAATGGGGCTTTGGAAGACAAAAAGTATCTTATAGAGTGGTTGAAAGAGCCGAATGTTTTAAGATGGTTTCCTATGTGCGATGATCGGGAAATCGAAGATGCTGCCAATCTTTGGGTTTCTTATGCAAAGCAAAAAGCATTGCTTGTCGCTGAAGTAAATAATGAAGCGGCTGGTATGATCAATTTATATCTATCTCCATATGATAAATTGAATCGACAAGCTTTATTTGCTGTTATTGTACAAGAAAAATTCCGCTCTCAGGGTGTTGGCAGGCGTTTAATAGAAGAAATGATGGAAAAAGCTCGTGAAGAGTTTGGATTGGATTTGATTCATTTGGAAGTTTATGATGGCAATCCCGCCATTCGCCTTTATGAAAGGCTTGGATTTGAAAGATATGGTTATCATCCGAATTTTATAAAATGGAAAAATGAATATCTTGGAAAGATATTGATGCAAAAAAAATTATGAACGACCTGAAACAGTATTTAGAAAATCATTTACATCAAAATATCGAATTAAAAATAAATCGTAATCGCTCTGTATTTGTTTCCATGGAAAAGAAACAAAATGAGATGAAGCTTTCCTTGCATGAGTCTTTTTTGCAGGCACCGGAAGAGGTGAAAGAGGCATTGGTTTCCTTTATTAGGAAAAAAGGAAAAAATAATTTAAAAACTCTTCGTGAATATTTCGATTTTTCTATTAAAAAGTATCAAGTTCCTATGCCTTTATTGCAGATGAAAGGAGATGTTTATGATTTGGAAAAAATGTTTATCGATATCAATGAGAGATATTTCGATAACCAGTTCAATCATTTGAAAATTACATATTTTCAGGTGCCGAAATATAAAAGCTATAGGCAAATTACTTATGGAACATTTGATGCTAAAAGAAATCTTGTCAGGATCAATCGTCTGCTTGATAATATTTTTTTTACATATGAATTTGTTTCATTCATTGTATTTCATGAAATATTGCATGCGGTTTATCCAACTAAATTGTTACCATCTGGGCGTTATCAAATTCATAGCCCGCAATTTAGACAGCATGAAAAAACCTTCAAAGGGTATAATGATATCAAGCTTTGGGAAAAAAATAATATGAAGCGATTTTTTGAAAGAGTAAGGAGGACCTCATATGGCAGGACATAGTAAATGGGCCAATATTAAACATAAAAAAGATAGAGCTGACAAAAAGAAAGGTAAAATTTTTTCGCGCCTTGCTAAAGAAATTATTACGGCAGTGAAAGAATCCGGATCGGATCCTAAAACGAATGCAAAGCTTAGATTGATTATTCAAAAAGCAAAATCTACAAATATGCCAAATGATATTATCGAAAGGAATATTAAAAAAGCCAGCAGTGCAGATACTGCAAATTATTCTGAAATGATGTATGAGCTTTATGGTTATGGAGGCGTTGGTATCTTGGTGGAAGCTCTCACCGATAATAAAAATAGGACTGCTTCCGAGATTAAGATAGCAACTAATAAAAGAGGGGGATCGATTGCATCACCGGGATCCGTTTCTTTTAATTTCGATAGAAAAGGTGTCTTGCAAATTGAACCTGCGGAGTTTTCAGAAGATGATCTTTTTCTGATTGCAACGGAAGCTGGTGCTGAAGACTTTGAAAAAGAAGAAGATCTTTTTTTGGTAACGACATCGTCTGAAGACCTTTTTAAAGTCAAAGAGGCATTGGAAGAACAAAACGTTACAGTCAAGGAAGCTTCTTTGGAGATGATTCCTAAAACAATTATTGAATGTTCACAAGAAGATGTTGAAAAAAATCTTGCTCTAATCGATTGGCTTGAAAATATTGATGATGTGGATGTTGTCTTCCATAATATGGATGAATAATCCTTACTTCAAATATTTTCCGCGCATTTTTAAATCATCCAAAGAGATATCTTCAAAAGAGGGGAAAGCTTTTCCGGAAATTTTTCCCTCATATAAAACAGCGATTTTTTTCAAGTTATAGGGAGACAACGTCTTTTTCGCAAATTGTATTGTCTCTTCATAAGAGATGTTTTCAAGAGCCTCGATCGTTTTTTGTTCCCAGTTAAAATCCTTATAGAGAAATGCTAAGTGGGCATCACGTCCAACAAGTTCATTTAAATTTTGTGGAGGGATTTTCCATTCTGCTAAAAGAGACTGTTTTACTGTTTCAAAACGTGTTTCAGGCAGCGTTTGATTGATATTTTGTAAAAAGTTTTCTAGGAAAAAATTAAATCGGAATAAAAGATTTTCGCTACTATGGGTATTGGATAGTACAAAGAAAAATTGGAATAGACGATTTTCGAGAAGATGACTTGGGCATTTAGTCAAGTAGCCTGTTTTTTGTTCGGAGCGAAGTGCTGTAAAAAAGGCTTCTCTTAAAACATTGCTTATTAGAGATTGCATGGCGTAGTTTTTAAATGTAAATTCACCTTGATCTATACTTAGTGCAACGGCATTTCCTTGCATGGTTCCTTTTTCTATGACTTTATAAGGGCCTTCATCGGTAATGGTAAAAATTTTGGTAGTATCTTTTTGTCCTTGTTTATAAGGATGGGATCTTAACGCATGTTCGATGTCCAGGTAGAGATTTTCAGCAATCGTTCTATCAATATTTCCACCGAAAATTCCACGAATGTATGTCTTATTGAAGAGGTCTTGGGCAAAGGTTTGGAAATCTGTATAAGTAATTTCTTTTAAAGCATTCGAAAGATTTTTTATTTGATATTTTTCGGAATTGAGTATGGCAAGATTCATGTAATACGCTTGCATCGCTGGCATAGCTTTAGAGGCGTTTTCATATTTTTTTGTAAGATCAATATAGCTTTTTTTGAAAAGATTTTCATCAGGTTGAAAATCTTTTAGCTTTTCGATAATTGTTTTGATGAAAAAAGATGCTTTTTCACTATATCCATGGGTAATTAATAAAAAACCTCCTTTGGTATAGGAAAGGGAAATGTTGAGGTTAGCAGATGCTGCAGTTGAGAGAAGATCTTCGATGGATTCTTCGAATGAATGGATAAAAAGTTCACTGTAAAGAGTGTTTTTTAATGAAGGAATCAGCTTGGGAGTTCTTATCTGGATATGGTGACAAATAGTAGGTGTTTGAAAAGGATTTTGTGGAATGTAGTAAATAATTCCGTAATCATTTTCGATGAGTTTTTCTGGAGTGGCAGAAAAATTGGATTGATCGATTATTGAGAGATCTTTTGGAAGATAAGGATTGTTTGTGGGAAGTTTGAATGAGTGTTGCATTTTAGGCTTTTGTAAGCGTTCGATAAAATTCTTTGGTATTTGACGTATTGTGTATTTAGCTCCGAACCATTTTTCAGAATTGGTTGTGGGAATATGTGTTTTTTCACTGTCTGCAATAACAGTGAAATGGCAGGAGGTGGGATCGAAATTTTGTAAAATAGCATCAATATTGGCTTTTGAAAAGGTAGTAGGCATTAACATTTTTTCTGGATAAGTATTGATTGCTTCTGATTGGAGGTTGGAGGCGTGATTTGAAACTGTTTCAAAAAGATTTTGTTTTTCTTGGTATTCATATTGTAATTGACTCATCAATTTCATTTCATCGAAAAGATGTTTTGGAATGTTGTGGGTTTTGAGATATTCAATATATTCAAAGATCATGCTGATAACTTTATCTTTTTCTTTAAGGCCTTTATCAGAAAGAGAAATGTCAATTCCGAAATTTAATACATCGTTTCCGAGAGTTTCTTCATAAGCATATAGATTTGTGATGAGGTTTTGCTCTTTTAATAAAGATGAAATAGATCCTGGGAAAGAGCGGTTGAATAAATAACAGATAAGATCAAGAGACTTGGAAGAGTCTTGAATCCATTTAGGATTCAGTTCCCATTCTAAGATTAGTTCACTCAGATTTTGAATCGGTTGAATATAAATGATATGACCTTTCTGTTGATTGGAAAATAGGGGCATATCGAGAGAGCGTTTTTTGATGTGGCGATCTGGAATTTTGGAGAATTCTTCGCTGGCTATTTGTTTAAGCTTTTCAAGAGGTAGGTTTGAATAGATAACAAGTTTCATGTTGCTTGCGCTGTAATGGTTTTCAAACCAGTTATGCATAGCTTCCGATGGGATATTTTTTAAAGTTTCTGCATTTCCTGTGGAGAAACTAGCATTTGGGTGATTAGGATTTCCAGTCTCTTTATCTATTTGGTATTTACGGCGACTATCGCATTCAATATTTTTTTTATTTTCTTGATCTACTGCATGCAGTTCTTTTTTTACTTCGGATTGAGCAAATAAGGGATCAATGAAAAAATAGGAAAATCTTTCAAGAGCTTCTTCGAAACAATTGTTGACAATTGAAAACATGTAAACCGTTTTGTCGGGAGCTGTATAGGCATTGGGAGTTCCTCCATTTTCCATGATGAATCGCATAAAGCTTGCTGGATCCGGATATTTTGAAGTGCCTTTGAAAAGCATGTGCTCTGTAAAGTGTGCCATTCCAGGATATTCTTTAGGGTCATCCCAAGATCCGGCGCCAACGGAAATTGCAGCGGCTGATTCATGCGTTGTCGGGTCTGAAATCAAATAGGCTTCAATCCCATTTGAAAGGCGGATTTTTCCCACTTTCCTGTTTTGCAAAGAGGGGGTAAGGATTTGAAGTTTGCATTCTTCTTGAATTTCTTCATAAGCTGTCAAGTGCAATGTTAGAAGAGAAGTAATAAACATGAAGAAGATTTTTATGGATTTCATACAAACTCCGTAAATTATTGAATGATTTTATTATAGTTTTGAGTAACGATATTTTGAATATATTTAGCTCTTTCGACTCTAAGCTCTTTTTTGTCGGAAATGGAATTTAAAGAATTGAAATCAAGCTCGTTGTCAATGGCCATTTGGATCGAGCAAAAATGAGTTTTGCGAATTTCTCCCATCGCTTCATTGACCTTATCTGGAGGAGGAAGTAAAGGATACGTATAAAGAGAAAGGGGATAGAAATGAGTAGGTTTTTTGGATTTTTTTCCCATTAGAAGAAACATTTCAATACTTTGGGGATCAAAATCGGCTACAACAATTTCTTTATTTTCATTAGGGCGATCTCGACCACCTGAGGGTGCTACATAAATGATTTGCCCTCCTTTTTGAAGAAGAGAGAGCATTTCCTGCATTGTTTTTTGATTGTGCAATTGTTTTTCTCTTTTTTCACTTGGGGGATTGTCGATATATCTTTTGGAATAAATCGATAAGAGATTACATCCCAAACTGAAAGGAATAGCGAAAGGATCTTGTGTGACTCTTTGTCCTGCTACATAGATGATTTCACTCGCGATATCCGGAGCAAAGGGCTGAAGCATAATACTTATGGCTTGTGGATCGCTTTCAGTTTGATGATTGGAAAATAATATGACATTTTCTTTTTGCTGCAGTTGTTTTTCGATTTTTTTAAACATGGAAGCATTGCGAAATTTAGAATGTTCCTTATCGATTAGAGGAGTTAAAAAATCTATGCCAAATTGATAATAATCGAAGGGCGAAGTGATTTTTTTATGAAAATTTTTAAAATGAAAGGGAGAGTGAATCTGTTTTTCAACAAGACTTAGAAGAGTTATAAAAAATTGATCGATGGTTTTTTCATCAACACGCGATGTAGTAGCTTCTTTATAATCTAAGTAAAAACCTTCTAAAATATGACAATATTTGGAAGGGATTGTTCCTTCTTGGCAAAGTTTAAAGAGTTTTTTGCTAAAGACAGATTCGGTCACTATACCTCCAGCTCTTCTTTTGAAGTTGAAGAAAGCACCTTAAAATCATTTAAATGTAAATTATCATTTGTTTCAAATTTGATTTTTGCATTTTCTTTACTAGCAAGAGAGATTAAAAAATTTAAATCGTCTTCTTTTTCAAGAAACTCTAAAAATTGAGGGTGTACGACAATTTCAAGAGCATATTGTTCTTTTGCATAGATTAACTTTTTCAAAACACGCTCGATTTCTAGTGCGACTGTTTCATGACATTTAATGGCTCCTCTGCCATGGCAATAAGGACAGGAAGTCAGCATCATTTGCGACAGGGATTCTCTTTGTCTTTGTCTGGTCATTTCAATTAGACCAAATTCGCTCATTCCTAGAATGGTGCATTTTGCTGAATCTTCTTTCATGCATTCTTTTAGTCTTTCAATCACTCTTCTTTGATTCTTTCGGCTACGCATATCGATAAAATCACAAACAATCAGTCCACCGATATTGCGGATTCTAAATTGTCTTGCGATTTCTTCGGCAGCTTCCAGATTGATTCTGACTAAAGATTCTTCAACATCAGATGTTTTGTTCTGGCCGGATTTTGTACTCCTTCCTGAGTTGACGTCGATGGTAAACATAGCTTCTGTATGATCAAGATATAGATAACCTCCAGAAGAGAGCCAGACTTTTCTGCGCAAAGCTTTATCGATTTCCCTTTCGACGTTGAATCTTTCAAACATTGGAAGTTTATCTCGATAATATTCAATTTTTAAATCATGTTCATTTTGATACTTTTTGTAGTGCTTACGTAGTTTTAGGTAAGTTGTATAGTCATCAACAAGAATCCTGTCATACTTTTTATCTACAGCTAAAAGCATGGCTTTTTTGATGAGATCCGATTCTTCATAAATGCACATAGGATTTTTAGCTTTGTTAAAATTGGAAACGATTGTTTCCCAGGTTTCAAAAAGTTCAGTGGCTTCGCTTATGAGCATTTCTGCTGTTGCATGAGCACTTGCTGTTCTGCAAATGATTCCAAGATCTTTCGGCATTTCGAAAGACTTAATGAGCTTTTTTAATTTATCTCTAAGTGTGCGGTTTTCGATTTTTCTTGAAACGCCGCGATGAGGGGTGTTGGGAAGCAATACTAAATATCTTCCGGCAATTGAGATATTGGAAGTGAGTCTTGCTCCTTTGGTTCCAATAGATTCTTTGACTACTTGGACCAAAACTGGCTGTTCCAAAGAAAGAAGCTCGTTGATGGTTTCTTTTTTCTTCTTTGGCACTTTTTCGGCTTCGAAGTCCATCTCATACATTTCTTCAAATTTTTTTGTGTTTTCTAAAATGTCATTGATATGGATAAAACCGTTTTCACCTTCATTGATATCAATGAAAGCGGATTGTATATTGTCTAAAATGTTTGTCACTTTTCCGCGGTATATATTGCCTGTGATTTGTCGTGATTTTTTTCTTTCGATGACAAGATCGTGCAATTTGCCGAATTTAAGCTGGGCTAAGCGGATTTCTTTGGACTCAACATTGAGTAGTATTTCCTGCATAATTTTATAAACCTTTAATATATAAGCGGTTAAAAAAGGAGTCCTTAATTTATAAGCATAACGTAAAAAAGGTTGTTTTTCCAGCAAAAAATGAATTGAAAAAACAGGTTATTTTAGGAATTTTATCAGATGATCAATAAAATGGTTTTTTGAAAGAGTGGAAGCTTCTTTAACGGCGTTTAAGATGGCGTGTGGAGGAGAATAGCCATGGCATTTAATAACAATACCGTTGATGCCGGTTAGAAGAGCTCCAGGATATTCTTCGTAGTGTAAGTGTTTTTTAAGTTCTTTTAAAAATGGTAACATTTGTCTTTCTTCCAAAGAAAGAGTTGCGACAAGCTGATCCATGATGAAATTGGCAATTCCTTCTGCTGTTTTTAAAAAGATATTTCCGGAAAAGCCATCAGTAATTAATAGGTCAACGCTACCTTCAAAAGCTTCTTTAGCTTCAATATTGCCTTTAAAACAAAAGGTGGCGTCTTGGCATTTTTCAAAGTAATGGTAGGCTTCTAAAAGCTCTTTTTTACCTTTTTGTTTTTCAACACCAATATTTAAAATTCCAGCTGTGGGTCTTGAGACGTTTTTAGTCTTTAAATAAGCTATTCCCATTTTTAAAAAATCTTTGAGTTGTTTGAGGGGAGCTAAAACATTGGCTCCAACATCAACAACTGCCACAGGAGTTTTTTTTGTGGGCATCATAGCAAGTAGCGCTGGACGAGTCAGTTTGCAAAGCATCTTTAGATGGATTTTTGAAAGAGACATCAACGCAGCTGTGTTTCCGCAAGAAATTAATGCGTCTGCTTGTTTATCTTTTATAAGTTTCAATCCTATCGACATGGAAGAATTTTTTTTCTTGCGAATGGCAGACAGTGGGTCGTTCATCTCTATTGTTTCTTCAGAAACAATGAATTCACAAGAAATGATTTTTGGAGATTGATTGATTTCTTTGAAAATCGATAATGCAGCATCATGATAAATTTTATCGCCAATACAAATAAGCTCAATTGGATCTTCCAATTTTTTTGGAAGATCCAATAAAGCTTCTAGTACTTTTTTAGGGGGATTTTCATTCCCCATTAAATCAATTGCGATTTTAGGCAATGATTATTCCTGTTCCTGAGTTTGTACAACTGGTCTTTTTGCATAATATCCGCAAGAAGGGCAGATGCGATGGGGTAGGATTTTAGCAGAACAATTAGAGCATGCAATAAGTTGTGTAGCTGTTTTAGCCATGTGAGAGCGTCTTTTGTTTTTTCGCGCGTTTGAATGACGGTTGCGTGGTACTGCCATTTTAAGATTCTCCTTCATTTAATCCTGCGAAAGGATAGTAAACGTTATCCTGTTCTGCAGAAGATGTTTTTAAAAATTTTTGTATAGTTTTTCTTTTGGGACAATTGCCCTTGTTGCATTCAAAATATGTTGGAATTTCAAGTAAAATCAATTCTCTGACATCTAAGCTGTAATTATACTCTTTTCCTTTTATTTCATCTAGTTGCTTTGTTAGAAAAGCTTTCTTTATTGAAATTTTAACAGGTTGGAGTTCATTGCATATGCTACAGCGCATTGAGGCTGTAGTCTCGATATTTAAATGAAATATCAAATGATCGTTGGCGAGATAAACTTTCCCGGTAGTGATGATTGGATTTTCGAACTTTAAATCATTTTCATCAATATCCATGATAATGGGATCTACTGATTCATTGATTTTTTCTTCTTTTCCAAGGTCTAGACGATCGATATAAATCTTTAACATATTAAAAATGCCTGAAATAAAGTAGTAATAATTTACAAAAAATTTTATTTTTTTGCTATAGATAAACTGCAATCAAGAAATTCTTACCTGGATATAAGTTTTGTTTCTTATGATTCAAAAAATTAGATGATAGAATTTAGTTCATCGATATTAGAAATATCTGAAAAGTCTTTAACAATTTGTTTGCAGTTTTCGATGCATTCATAATGTTTTTTTTCACATAAAAGATTTTGAATAGCTTCCCATAAAGATTTATGGGAAAGATTGGGGCCGTATAATTCTTTGAAAATTTCCTTATCAGCTAAGATATTCACGATGCAATAGAAGGGGAGATTGATACGTAAAAGATTTTTGGCTATGAATGTGTCTAGTTTTGAAATGGCAAAATGGACGATGGTTGGAACTTTCATAAAGGAAAGTTCGAGGTTTACGGTTCCAGATGTAGCTAAAGCAAGATCTAAGTGACTCATTAAATCATATCTTTTTTCGAATGGAATTAAGGTGATGCTTTGAAAAAGCTTAGGAGCATGCTTAAGAATGGTTTTTTCTATTAAAGGCTTTTTTTCCTCTTGAGAAACTGAAATGAAGAAACGGTAGTTAGGGTTTTGGGAAAGTTGTCGAACGGCTTCGAGTTGATAGGGTAGGTTTTTTATGATTTCTTTTGAGCGGCTTCCAGGAAAAAGCCCGATCCATTTTTTATCATCTTTTTGAGTGGAGGAGATATGATCTTGCGTCTTTTTTAAAAGAGGATGACCTACATAGTGAACTTTGAGCTTTTCTGATGAAAAACATTGTTTTTCAAATGGAAATAAAACAAAGAGTTTGTCTAAAGAGTATTCTAAAGTCTTGATGCGGCCTTTTCGCCAAGCCCAAACAGAAGGACAAACATAATGGATGATTTGTCCGGAAAAATGATGTTTTTTCAAGCTTTTTTCTAAGGGAAGAGCGAAGTCCGGCGAATCAATGAAAATAGCTTTTTGAATCGGGGTTTGCAAAAGTGTTTTTTTGATTTTCCAAAAGTAAAATAAAATTTTAGGTAAAGCTTTAATGATATGGATAAATCCCATAACTTGAAATTTTTCCATGGAAAAGAGTTCATGGATTTTTTTTCTGCGCATTTCGCTTCCAGCAACAGCAAGTATTTTGGCTTTGGGATTTTTTTTGAGAATTTCGTCAATTAAATGAGCGCCAAGAACGTCTGCGCTTTTTTCTCCAGCAAAGATGAAGTAATCAAACTTCTTTTTTTCTTTGTCTTTTTTGTTTTCTTTTGTTGTGTGATTCAATGACGGCCTCATTCCATTTTTGGTAGATCGGTAATAATTCTTTGTCAATCATAGCGCGAATCTTAAAAAAATCCATAGAAAGAAAAAAAGAAGGATCTCTTGGGATTTTTATTTTTCTGCTATATGTCTGCGAAAAAGCAGGGGCAAAGCGGTATTGATTGGTGAGGATAGAAGTTGTTTCAGCTTTGATTCTTTTAGGGATTTTGAAAAAGGGTTCAAAGATGGTGTTGATCAATTGTTTAGCTTCTTGATGAATAATTCCTAGGTGAGGAGGGGATTTTTCGGAAAAATTTGATAGGATGATTTGATCGAGTATGGGAAATAAGACAAAAGCAATAAGGGTAGGTCTTTTAAGTTTTTGTAGATGATTTTTTTTGTTGTAGATATCTGCTTCGAGGAGGTAGGAACGAATTTTATTAGGGTGAGAGAAGAATTCATTGAGGTTGGGGAATAGGGTTTGCAAAAAGTTGTTTTGGTAAAGAAGGGAGAAAAAAGGAGCAGATGCACCAGATTCAAGCATTCTCATAAGTTCTTCGAAAATGCGGGCTTGTGAGCTCTGTTTAAGGCTTTCTTTGCTGTTGATGAGTGCTTTTTCGGTTTTAGGGTCGACAGTGAAATTAAAACGAGCTTTGAATTTTAACAGTCTTAGCATTCGTACCGGATCTTGAGAAAAACGAATATCAGGATTGCCAATGGTGCGAAGTACTTTTTTTTCAACATCAGGAAAGCCATTGACAAAATCAATAATTTCCTGGGTTTCTGCATCGTAAAACAGACCATTGATGGTAAAATCGCGCCTCAAAGCATCTTCTTCTGGGGACCCCCATTCATTATCTCTGATGATTAATGAGCTGTCGGTGTTGTCGCCGGCTCTAAATGTGGCAACTTCGAATATTTTCTTTCCAAAGCGAATATGTGCTAAACGGAATCGCTTGCCAATTAAAATGCATTTTCTTTTGAAAATATCTTTGATTTCTTCGGGTTTGGCAGATGTTGCAATGTCAAAATCTTTGGGACGTTCGTTGAGAAGAAGGTCTCGGACGCCACCTCCGACAAGATAAGCTTCGAAGTTATGGCTTTTTAGTTTTTCTATAATATAGTAGGCG
>DAOTHK010000020.1:12964-14642 GCA_035447625.1 Chlamydiales bacterium | reverse complement strand
TATATCCAAAATGCAACACCTCTCAAGCTGATCGCTTATTTGAAAAGATTTATGCCAAAAGATCCTTTGCATCGTTTGGATCTTTGTTCAAGTCCTGGAGGAAAGCTACTTGCAGTATCGTATTTATATCCAGAAGCAAAGCTTTTTGGTAACGATCTTTCGAAAAAGCGTCTTAAAAGACTTGAGCAGAATATGGGAAAATATGAGGTTGAGGCTACTTTTACCAATTATTCAGCACAAGAGTTTCCACAAGATAGAAAGTTTGATTTGATTATTTTAGATGTTCCTTGTTCCAATACGGGAGTTTTTCATAAAAAACCCGAGGCGCGTTGGAATTTATCAAAAGAAAGTTTAAATCAGTTGATAAATCTTCAATATGAAATATTAGAGCATGCTAAAACACTTTTATCTCCAAACGGGCAAATTTGGTATATGACTTGTTCTATTTTGAAAGAAGAAAATGAAAAGGTTATTGAAAAAGCTCAAATGAAAACAATAGCGACTCCTTTAACGATTTTTCCAGATGTTCAAGGATTTGATGGTGGATTTGCTACAAGTCTGTCTTTTTAGAAGGATCGATTTTAGGGGGCATTCGGTTGCGAGTAAAAAGTTTTTTTAAGCCAGTAGGTCTTTTAACTAGGATATAACTCAAAGAGCCTCCGGATATGACGACCAAAGAACCGAAGAAAGTAAGCCATCCCGGAGGATTGTTGAAAACAAGCCATGAGATGATACTGATATAAATGACGATTGAATAGCATAGAGGAGAAAGATAGGATGCGGTACCGAATCGATAGCCATAGGTTAATAGAAGTTGTCCCATTGCAGAGGAGAATCCGATCCCAATAAGGTTATACCACATGCTTGGTGTTGGAGGTGTCCAATTCATGCTCATAAAGGGGAAGGTGACAAGACTGCTAACTAGAAAAAAGTAAAAAAGTGTTTTCGATGTTGATTCATGTTTTTGATGCAAGATGCTGATTGAAACAAGAGATAATGCTGCAGCAACTCCGGCTGCAATTCCAATGATTGTGCCTACTTGAAAAAACTGCATGGAAGGTTTTAAAATTAGCGCTATGCCGATAAAACCGAAGATAATAGTAAACCACATTTCTGATCGAACTTTTGTTTTTAGCCAAATTCTCCAAACAAAGGGAATGAAAAAAGGAGAAGTGTAGGACAGAACGGTGGCATCTATCAAATTGAGATATTTGATAGCGGAAAAGTAAAAGAAAAAACTTCCCAAAGCTGTGAGATCTCTAACTAAATGCAGGGGAAGATAGAGGGTTTTGAGACCTTTTACTCCATGTCTGATTGCGAAAGGAAAGATAAAAAGAAGACTAAAAAAATGTTGGAAAAATAAAATTTCGGTGGTGTGGATTTCATGGATTACATTTCGCACAAGGGTGCTATTAATAGCAAAAAACATATAAGCTATTAATGTAATAATAATGCCTGCCGACAAGTTAGTTTTATTTTTTGGTGGCATAATATAATTATCTTTCCCTTTAATTTAATAATTAAAGGTTTTTGTTAAATTTGTTAAGTGATTTTTTTATAAATTTATAAATTGCTATTAAAATTTTTATTGAATAATGTTCTTTAAACTTAATCGAAGGACTTAAAATGCAAGCGATTCATTATAAAATCTTTGATTCTCATCCCGAAATTTTTGTTA
>DAOTHK010000020.1:0-12954 GCA_035447625.1 Chlamydiales bacterium | reverse complement strand
CAAGGACAGGCGGTTTTTCCAAAGACCCTTTTGATTCTTTGAATGTAGGAGATATGGTGGGGGATGATTTATCAAATGTTATGAAAAATCGGGAGAAAATTTTAAAAAACACTGAAGGAAATAAGATTATTTTTCTAAGACAGGTGCATGGAAAAAGATGTATTTTAGCAACTTTTGACAATGCGGATAATCTTTATGAAGCGGATGGGTGTTATACAAGTGAAAGAAATCTTGTTCTTGCTATTGCGACAGCAGACTGTCAAGCAGCTGTTTTTTATGATCCGGTAACAAAGATGATTGGCGCTGCTCATGCAGGATGGAAGGGGCTTATGCAAAATATTTATCAAGAGATGGTCAATATTTTTATTCGGCATGGAGCAAAATCTGAAAATATCTTAGTGGCAATAGGGCCTTCATTGCGGATGGATCATGCAGAGTTTAAGGATTATCAATCGCATATCTTGGAAAAATATTGGAATTATCGAGAAGGAAATTTTTTTGATTTACCTCGAATTGGAAAAGATCAGCTATTAGAGGCAAAACTTTTGGAGCAAAATATTGAAATCAGCCCTTATTGTACCTTTTGTGAAGAAAAGAAGTTTTTTTCTTATCGTCGAAATCAAAAGACAGGTCGTTTCGCAACAGTGATCATGAAGAGGTAATAGTGATAATCACACCTCTTAAGATCAAGGGCTCTTTCGTTATTGAAAGCATGCTGCATAGAGATGATAGAGGATACTTGTTTGAAGCTCAGACGACAAGCATGCATCAAAAGCTGAAAATACCTCCATTTGTTCAATCAAATGTGTCTTATTCGAAAAAAGATGTGATTCGGGGAATGCATTGGCAACAGGATCAATATAAATTAGTAAGATGTTTGTCTGGAAAAATTATCGATGTGATTGTTGATATGAGAAAGGGTAGTCCCACATATAAAATGTGGGACAAGATTGTTTTAGATAGTAAAGAAGCTAAAGCTCTTTTGGTTCCTCCTTTGTGTGCACATGGATTTTGCGCTTTGGAAGATTCTTTGGTCTTTTATCAGATGACTCAATCCTATGATCCTGAAAAAGAGAGAGGATTTGATCCAATGGATCCCGATATTCAGCTTATGTGGCCTGTGAAAAATCCAATATTATCTGAAAAAGATTTGAGGTCTGTAAGTTTTGCAAAGAGTCTTTTATGAAAATTTTACTTTTGGGAGGTTCCGGTAGGTTAGGTCAGGCTTTGCAAAATGATTTAAAAAAAGAGGAAATTGATTTTGATGCTCCGGGTTCTAAAGAGCTTGATATTACAAATAAAACTGATTTTCAGAAGTTTATGCAAAAAGGATATACGCATCTGATCTTAACAGCTGCCATGACAGATGTTGAAAAAGCCGAAGTGTTTAAGAATGAAACATTGCTTGTGAATAGTTTCTCTTTAGAAAATATTTGTCCTTTTTGCAAGCAAGAGAAGATTCGTTTGATTTATATTTCTTCTGATTATGTTTTTGGAGGAGGGAAAAAAGAGATCGGGGAAGAAGAAAAAAGATCTCCTGTGAATCTGTATGGCTATTCTAAAATGCTTGCAGAAATTTTGATTCAAAAAAGCGGTATTCCTTATGTGATATTGCGGCTGTCTTGGTTATTTGATTTTATTGGGACTAATTTTTTTACGACTGTTGAAAAGAGTCTTTTTCAAAATAAAGTTCTCTATGGGAATGTATTAGAAATGGGAAGACCTACATATGTTGGAGATGCTTCTAGAGCGACTATAAATCTCCTTGATGAAGAAGGTATTTTTCATTTTGGTTCGAAAGAGGGAATCTCACGTTTTGAGTGGATGGTTGAAATAGCAAATATCATAAAAAAAGGGAAAGGACTAAATGTTAGGATTGAACCGAAATCCCCTGAGTTTTTTAATTTGAAAGCAAAAAGACCACTGTTTAATATTCTAAAAATCGAAAAATATTTAAAAAAATATTCGATTCCTTCTTGGAAGGATCATTGGAGGTTTTATGATGAGAAGAAACCCTAAAAGAATTCTGGTTACAGGTGGACTGGGATTTATCGGCATGCATCTTATAGAAGTATTATTAAACGATCCTAGAAATTTTTATGTTGTCAACGTAGACAAGCAGAATTATGCAGCCAATGTTGCTGATTTTTCCTCTCATGACTGCTATCGATTTTATTCGCTTGATCTTTGCGAAACTGATAAATTATCTTGGTTGATCGAATATGAGAAAATCGATTTGATTTTTCATTTGGCAGCACAAACTCATGTCGATCGTAGCTTTGACTATCCTTTTGAATTTGTACAAGAAAATATTGTAGCTACTTTAAGCCTTTTAGAAGCAATTAAAGATTGTCCTGCGGTTCATTTGCATCATGTGTCTACAGATGAAGTTTTTGGGGCTACATTAGAAAAAATTAAGGAAAACAGTCTTTATTATCCTTCATCAGTTTATTCTGCTACAAAAGCTTCTGCTGAAATGCTTGTTCACGCCTATGAAAAAAGTTTTGGTCTTTCAGCAACTATTTCCTATTGTAGCAATAATTTTGGTCCTTACCAACATGTAGAAAAATTCATCCCGAAAATTATTCAAAATGCACTCGAAGAAAAAGAGATTCCGATCTATGGAAAAGGGGAGGAAAAAAGGAATTGGCTTTATGTTAAAGATCATGTGCAAGGACTTATGCAAATTGCTTTTGAAGCTCCAAAAGGAAGTCGTTATAATATTTCTTCTAAGGAGAAGATTTCTAATTTAGATCTTGCAAAAATGATATTGGAGAAACTTTCACAAAAATGTGAAAAGTCTTTCATGCATTTACTTCAATTTGTTCCCAATCGGAAAGGACATGATTTCACCTATTCTTTAGACACTGAAAAAATAGAAAAGGAACTTAACTGGTTCCCTCAAACAGTTTTTGAAGAAGCTCTTGATGCAACAATTAATGAATATTTCGATCTTTTTAAGGGGAAAACTTTAATTGATCAATTACCGATTGGATCATCTTCAGCCAATTGATGGATTCTTTTCCCATTTGTGTCATGATGAAATACCAGCTGACGGTCAGAAGAGCGAGGCCTACCCAGGATTTCAAAGAGATTCCTAAAAAGACGATTTGCACCTGTGGAGCTAAACGGTTAGCGATACCTAAAAACATTTCTGCCATCAAAATACCGATAATAGAGGGAGCTCCTAATTGAATAGAGAGTTTTAGAGTCTGATTGATTAAATCAGTCATTGTTTGCCAAAAAGGAAGATCCAGATTAAAGAAATGTGGGCTGATGAAATCGTTGACCGGAATGATTTCAAAAGAGGTTGTTAAAGCATCGATAAAGTAGAAGGGACCACCGATAAAATAAAAAATCGTGATGAGAACGTAGTTATATAGAACTCCGACAGGACCTGTTTTGGATGAGGTTGTAGGATCTGCTACTTGCAAAGACTGGGCTCCTCTTATATGGTCTATCAGGCTTCCGGAAGTTTGAGCGATGTAAAAAGGAATTGTAACAAAAAAAGCCAAGATAAAACCAATGACAAGTTCTTTGAGCATATAGCCGGCAAAGGCTAAATCAAAAGGAATCTCGGTTTTAATGCTTAATAAGAGTTGGGGGAAAATGATGGCTATAAGACTGACACCAAACATGATTCGGACAGGTCCAGGTACATTTTTTCCTCCAAAAAAGGGAGCTAGATACATGATAGGAATGATGCGTCCCATCGCAAGAAAAAAGATGGCAAGTGTTGTGAGGGATTCAAAATTTTTAAAGGTAAGAAGAAAAGAGAGGTAGTTGTCGGTAGAGGTGACGATTTCGGGCATAGTTTAATTCCATGCAGGGAAATTATTAAAAATAGTATTTGCAAAATGCATGATTTGGGCTCCTAGCCATCCTCCAAGAATAATCAGCGTAATGACTACAGCAAAAAGTTTTACAGTAAAGGAAAGGGTTTGTTCTTGGATTTGGGTTGCAGCTTGAAAGATCGCAACCATCAAGCCTAAAACCATGCTGATTAATATCGGAGGTGCCGAAAGAATTAAAATGAGCATTAAAGCTTGATATGTTAATTGAAAAATTTCGGTTTGGAACATGATTTTACCTAAATGTTAACATCAATCCTTGTACAAGTATTGTCCATCCGTCGATCATCACAAGTAAAAGTAGTTTGATCGGCAGAGCAATGGTTAAGGGAGAGAGCATCATCATCCCCATGGCAAGAAGAATATTTGAGGTAACAAGATCGATTACAAAAAAGGGTAGATAAATTAAAACGCCTATTTCAAAAGCTGCTTTTATTTGAGTCGTGATAAAAGAGGGGATCAATACTAAAAAGTCTTTTACGCTTAGCTGGGATTTGTAGGGTTCCGGAAAAATTCTGTAGGCGATCTGATAGAATTTCAAAACATGTTTTTGAGAGGTATTTTTCTCTAAAAAATCCCTCATAGGTTCTTTGGCTTTATCAACGACTTGGATCAAGTAGGCAGGTGTTTCACTCGACATGATTTCTGTCGGAGATTTTGTTTGTATGACATCTTTTGCTGAATCATACATGGCGACGCCTGTTGGAAACATCACATAGATGGTAAGCATAAGTGCCATACCATTAAGCACTTGGTTGGGAGGGGCTTGTTGGACGCCTAAAGCATTTCTCAAAAGGGATAATACGATAATGATTTTAACAAAAGAAGTTAAAAGCATGATGGCAAAAGGCATTACTGCAATTCCTGCCAAAATCAGCATTTTTGCAGCAACAGAGGGTTCGTTATATCCAGGAGTGCTTATTGCAAAAACGGATGTTGAGCAAAATAAGAAAAAGAAAAAGGCTAGCCAATATTTTTTATTCATAGGGTACTATTTTTTTTTAAAACGTTCAAAAGCAGTTTCTAATGCTCTTAATTGATTGTCAAGTTGAGCATTGATAATTCCAGCTTCTGTTTCGATAATGCAGCCTCCAGGCTGTATATCGCTTCTGGCTTGGATGGAAAAATGTTTAGCTTGATCTAGAAGCGCCAATATTTCATTTTTGTGTTGTTGAAGAATTGCAAGTTCTTCTTTATTAACATATAAAGTAATCTGGTGATGTTTGATTACAGGTTGAATAGCTTGTTTGATAATGCTGACAATAGCCTTCTCATTGATTGCAATTTCTTCACCAACAATTTTTTTTGCAGCTTTTAATGCGATAGGTAAAACTTTTTTTTCTAAGGATTTTTCAATCTCTTTTAGGATTTTTTCTATTTTGAGCATTTCAGCGTTCAGTTTTGCAAGCCCTTCTATATAACCTTCTTCATATGCAGCTTGTTTCGTTTTTTCCGCCTCTTTTGCCACTTCTTTTTTATATTCTATTACATCTTGATGAACTTTTTTTAAGATGGCATTGGCAGTTTGTAATTTGGAAAATTCTTTTTCAGGAATAATTTTTTGTCCTGGAGCTGTATGAATAGATCCATCTTTGATTAGTGAGAAATATTTCATGATGGGTTTCCTTTGTTTTGAATAAACAGAATTGCTTTTTCTAATTCTTTAGAAAGAATAGTCAGAGCTTCTGTCGGCGGTTTTTCTTTTGCAAAATTGAGTAAAAGTGTTCCTCTGCCTATATCGAGAATATGGGCGATATGCCATATGAAATCATAGCATTCATCGGATAATGCCATAGCAAGGCGTTGGATACCTCTACGATGTAATTGTGTTAATAATGAATGCTTATCATTGATAATTTTTACAAGTTCCAGAGGAGGAAATGCGATGTTTTCCTCGCCATAATAAATTTGTTTGAGATATTTTTTTTGTAATGGAGATATACATTCATTGACTTTTTGCATGATTTCTTTAGAAACAGTTTTTTTTAGTGCTAATGCTAGATCATGCATCGACAATAATTCGATAAGTTGTGTGAGCTCTTTTTTTGATAAATCAAGAAAAGATGCTTTTTCTGAATCTTTTAAAAGTGTTTTAGGCAGTAGTGAAAATGATTGGTGCAAAAGTTTTTTAAGAATGAGAGAGGAAATGAATTTTTTTCCTATATTTGAAATTTCGCAAGTCTCTTTGCTAAAAGACATTTGAGAGGCTATTTTTTTTTGGGCGGATTCTGAAAATATTTTAGAGGTATAAGAGGGAGGTAAAATAGAAAGATGTTTTAGAATAGGAAAAAACCAAGAATAGTGTGTCATCTCAAGAAGATAGACATAGCTAAAATCTGAAAAAGAAATTTCTTCAGTTTTTTCCTTTAAACTTAGTTTTTCTTCATCAGATAGAAGAGGAAGTAATCTGCTTTTCTTTTCTTCTGAAAGGAAAGAAAAAAAATAGCTGATGAAATTCATTACATTTCTCCTGGAGGAGGTAGATTATTTTTCTTCTCAGTTAAATGCTTTTGGATGATTGGATAAAATTTATAAATTAAAAATCCAATGAGACCTCCGAAAGCTAAAATAAGAAGAGTCATAATGAAAAAGATCACTCTGAAAATGGTTGCAGATTTTTTTGTCATTACCATAGACCAAATTTTCACATATTCTTTTGTATGTCCGGAGGAAGAAATCATTTCCATGGATTCATCCAGTTCAGCACTGTCGATAGAAGATCTATCGGTAATGATTGCGACATCTTCAAATCGTAGTTTTTCGATACTTCCTGCAAGGAGTTTTTTAATTTTAGTGTTGAGGTGATTATTGGGATTATCGAATGCTCCGCGATGTTTTACATAAACAGCCGCTTTGATTTTTTCTTGTTCAGCGCCGGTAAGAGGAAGATTTTCCGATGATGGGAAAGAAATTTGGACATCGGCATCGAGTACTCCATCGATTTTGCGGATGATACTAGAAAGTTCTTGTTCCAATCCCGCTTGATAACGAATGGTTTCTTCTTTATCGGTACTCATAAGACCAGATTTTGCAAAGAGGGTAAGCAAAGAAGTGCTTTTACGTTTGGGAAGGCCTGCCTGATTTAAGACTGCCATCGCTTTGATTTGACTGTCTTCGTCTACAAATATATTCCATAAAACTTCTGTTGTGCCAGGGCCTGTATCTCCTGAGGAACGGATTTTTTGTGCTGCAATACCCTTGGCTGCTAGATATACAATGATTTCATTCGCTTCTCTTTCCGTAATGTCGTTGACAATTGATTTGGTTTCTCCACAGCTTGTAAAAAGTAAAAAAAGAGGAGCTATTAATAATAAATAAATTAGTTTCTTTTTCATAATATCCGGTCATTTTTTTTATATGCTATCCTATACTTTTTATAGCATGGCGTTTCTTTGAAAAGAACTTCTTTTTTTTAATTTAAGAATCTTTATCGGCTAGAAAAATTTCTGCTTTTTTAAAAATTTCATCGGGAGAAATTTGTAACATGCAAAAAGATGTCTTGCAATCTCTTTTCAGGCAGGTTTTGCAAGGTCTTTCTTTATAAACGATTGCTGAATTTTCAATATCAAGAGGGCCATAGCGTTTGGAACTTGTGGGACAGTAGATGGCAATAGTTGGCGTTTTTTGTGCATAACCGATATGTTGGGCTCCTGTATCATTTGTTATGATTAAATCAATTAAAGATAAAGTTGCGATAAATTGCCTTATTGATAAATTTGTAAAGGAAATGGCTTCAACTTCTTTTTGTATTTTTTCGATATAAGGTTTTTCTTTTTTTGTTCCTGTTAAAATAATACAAGCATCGTATTTTTCTTTTAATAATTTCGCAGTCGCTATATAGCCATGGAGCAAATATGCCCGAAAAGGATCTTGGCTGCCTGGATGAATACAAATACAAATTTGATTTTTCGGAAGTCTTTTTTTAGCTTCATCTATTTCTTCTTTTAAAAGAAAATATTCCATTTGCGTTATATGTGGAATATTCAAGGGATCAAAAAGAGCTAGTCGAGCTAGAATCTCATGAGATTCATTTTCATAAGAAACAAATGAACAGAGATTTTTTAAATTGATTTTTTCATTTTTTCCACGTGTATGAACATGCTCAGCTTTGATGAGATGAGGAAGGCAGAAGGAAAGTCTTTGAGAAGCATGTAAAATAAAAACAATCTGTACTTTTTCTTTTAAAAGATTTTTCCAAAGGGAAAAGAAGTTTCTTTTTTCATAGATGAAAATTTTTGATATGGCAGGGTTTCCTTGAAAAATTTGCTTACCTGTATTTGAAGTCAGACATAAGACTTCGCTTTCAGGATACGCATTTTTAAATGTTCGAATGGCAGGTGTCGCCCATAAAGAATCACCTAAGGCTGTTGTTGAAATAAAAAGAACTTTCGGCTTTTGAGGATTCCAACTGTTTTTTTTACTGCATTTATTTATGACATAAGTCAGCTTCGTTAAAAGAAAATTTTTTGCATAATTTTTTATATTCATACAAACATGATATCGATTTGAAAATTTTTACAAAAGAGCTATTGCTTTTTGTAAAAATTAAAGAAATATTGTTATGATAAGTAAAATAAATAGGAATCTTTAGATGCGAATTTTAAAAAGCTTTTTTATAATAGCTTGTCTTTTCTTTTTTTCAGGATGCACGCAAACAAGACAAAAAATAACCATAGGCTTGGATCCATTATTTCCTACGCAGAATTTTGATGAAAAACAAAATGATGTTTATGGTTATTTCTCAGAACTTCTGCTAATGATCTCAAAAATGGAAAGAGTGGATTTTGAAATTGTTGAACATAATGAAGCTTTGTTAAAAGAAAATTTGCTTAAAGAAAAGTATGATATGATGGTTTCTTTTATGAAACCTTATAATTTTAATCGTAGCCAGTTTTCTCTTTCAGAAATATTTTTGCAGACAGGTCCTGTATTGATAATCAGGAAAGATGATTCTTATAAAAAGATTGGGGATTTTGAGAATGCAAAAGTAGGTTGTTTAAGTGAAGAAGCGGTTCTTTATTTGCAATCCTTTCCCGATATAATGATTCAACAATATGATTTTGCTTCAAAGCTACTACAAGATCTCGTGAAGAAAAATATTGATGCGGCTTTGCTTGGAAGACTTGCTGCAGCATCATATGTGAAAAACATCTTTTTTACATCTTTGAAAATGATTGATCGTCCTTTGATCGATGAAGGAATGCGTTTTGTTTCTTTAAAGAAAAATAATCATAAAATTAGGTTTTTGGATAAAATTTTATCCAAACCTATTATGAAAAAGAACATGTTGAAGCTTCAAGAAAAGTGGAATTTAATCTAGTTCTTTAGGGGGAATGTAACAGCGATCATGTTCCAAGTAGTCTTGAAGGACTTTTTCATGAACTTTTTCGTTGAGTTTACATGTTGTGATTTCCCAAATTTTTTCAGCGTAGTTTTCTATGACAAGATCTGATGAAAAACGTCCCATGCTGGCAATATTTTGCAAAGCATATTCTGCCCATTTATTTTGGTCGAGATAGAGTTCTTCTACTTTTTTCTGAGTGTTATAATAGGCATCTAAGTCATGCAGAATAAAATAACGGTCACCAGGGGGATCAAAAGGACCGTTGATAAGGGAATAATAAATTTTACAGAAAGCATCATGTTCATTTTTACATCTGGCGAATGTGCCATCTTTTAATGCGTGGACGGCATTGCGAATTTTGGGATTATTATTGTATATATTTTGAGGATAGTAGGTTTGATGGGTTTTCATTTCTTCAATTTCTTCAGCTTTCGCACCGAAGCTGAAAGGCCACCACTTATCGGTAACCGCTTCGCGCATTTCTATATTGGCCCCATCTTCAGTTCCGATTGTTAAAGCGCCGTTTAATGCCAGTTTCATATTACCAGTTCCAGAAGCCTCTAAACCGGCCTTTGAAATTTGCTGTGATAGATCAGCTGCAGGAATGATGATCTGGGCTTTAGAAACATTGTAGTTTTCTACAAAAGCCACCTTTAGTTTCGCATTTGTCTTGGGATCTTCGTTGACTTTCCTAGCGATGGCAAAAATTAGCATAATAATATATTTTGCCATTTCATAGCCGGGAGCTGCTTTTCCAGCGAATACAACCATCCTTTCAATTTGTCTGGAATCTGGATTTTCCAAAAGCTCTTGGTACAGTATGATGGTATGTAAGGCATTCATGAGCTGTCTTTTATACTCATGGAATCTTTTGATCTGCACATCGACAAGGGCGTTTTCGGAAGCGATTTGCGAATGCTGAACAATTTTTCCTTTCCAGTCTCTGATAGGGTTTTCTTTCGATAGATATTCGAAAAATTCTTTTTTATTTTCTTTTTTGATTCGAAGAAACTCTTCTTGAATAAGAGGATCTTTTGCCAGGTCTTTTAATTTTTCAAGTTTTGGAAGATCTGTAATCCATTCAGGACCAATTTTTTCATCTAAAAATTTTGCAAGTCTTGGATTTGCTAAAAGTAACCATCTGCGTTGGGTGATGCCGTTGGTAATAGAAATAAATTTTTCCGGATACATCTCGGCAAAATCTTTGAAGATATTCTTTTTTAAGATATCTGTATGAAGAGAGGCAACCCCGTTGACTTTTTTAGATCCGTAAATGGCTAGATTTGCCATTTTGATCTGTCCATCTTCAATAAACGACATGCGTCTCACTTTTTCTTCATCTTCTGGATATTTAGTGCGAATTTCATGACAGAATTTTTCATTAAGTTTTTGAATGCAATGATATTGTCTTGGAAGTAATTCAAACATTCGATGTTCGTTCCATTCTTCTAAGGCCTCTCTCATTACGGTATGGTTGGTATAGTTGCAGGTGTTTTGGGTGATTTCGACAGCTTGGTCGAAAGGAAGATCAAAGTTTTTTACTAAAATTCTGGTTAGCTCTGCGATGACTAAAGCCGGATGGGTATCGTTAATTTGGATTTGGGCATATTGAGGAAGGGTTTGGATGTCGTTATGGACAAACATATGATGTTTAATAATATCTTGAAGTGATGCGCTGACAAGTAAAAATTCTTGTTTTAGTCTGATTCTTTTTCCAATTTCATGGTTATCATTGGGGTATAGAACATCTGTTAAAGCGGAATTTTCTCCTGCCTGTCCCAGCTGTCCGGCATTGAATCTTTGAAGAGCAAAGTTTCTAGGGGATTCCTTTGTTGACCAAAGTCGCATGGAAATAACGGGATAGATACCATCTTCTCTGTATCCGATGATAGGGAAGTCATAAGGAAGTGCTCTGATCTCTTCAAAATCTTCCAAAAGAAATGCGTCATTGCCGTAGCTGTTGATGCTGGGGATTATTTTACCACCTAATTTAATCGTATTGGCATGACGGTCTTTACGGAATTCCCAAGGGTTTTGGTTTAAGAGCCAACAATCTGGTCTCTCGATTTGAACGCCATTCCAAAGCTCTTGTTCGAAGATTCCATATTGATATTTCAATCCATAACCGAAACAAGGATATCGCAAAGTTGCAAGTGAATCTAAAAAACAGGAAGCCAGTCTTCCAAGACCACCGTTACCTAGGCCTGGATCGACATCACAATCCAAAATATCTTGAAGGTTTCTGTCGACTTTTTTCAAAATTGCTTTGACTACTTCCATTTCCTTGATATTGGTCATGTTATTTTGGAAGAATCGACCGGGGAGATATTCCATGGAAATGTAGTAGATGTATTTCGATTTTTCGGCATCAAAGCTATGCAGAGTCGAGGTCCAATGGAGCATGATCTCTTCACGAAGTGCATAACATAGGGCAAGATAAAATTCTTCATTTGAAGCTTCAGTTTCAACTTTTCCTAAATTACTGATTAAAAAATGTTTGATTTTTTGCACCAGTGAAGTTGCTTTTTGATTGATGTCGTCCAAAAGATTTTCCCCATTTAGCTCTTTTGCTTTATATATATAATTTTTTCTTTAAAAGCAAAAGTTGGAAATTAGAGAGCTTCTCTTAAGTCGATTTCTAATTCGAGGATGTAAGGAATATTAGGTAAAATATGGTGTACTTCTGGTAATCGTTCGGTACAGAAATAGGTTTTTATTTGTTGTTCGAATCGAATGCTTTCTCTTGGATCCAAAATGATAGGATTTGATAATAAGGTTGTATATTCATATGTTTGATCTGAAGGACCTTGAAAAAGTTCTGTTTGAAAAATAGAAGCGTTTCTTCCAGGAATATTAGTAATTCTTTTCATAGATCTTTTTTGTGTATCAATAATGGTAGTTACTTTTTTTTGTAATGTTTTTTTAGGTAAAGAAGCGAAGGTATCTGTTGGAATGGATCTAATAAGAGCTTGAATATCTTCTTCAGGGATAAGTTTTGTTCTACAATTAGAAAATTCTGTTATTTCATCTGTAGCTGTTTGAATGATCCTATGAGAAAAGTCTTCTTTGGCATAGGTTACTATTTTGTTCTTTGATACATTATCAAACAAAAGAGTTAGTTTGCTTTGATCGGGATAGATAATTTGAGATGTTCTGAGCCTGTCTGTTTTTTTCTGAAGAAATATTCGGGGGGAGGTTAAGTGATAATCCAGAAAAAGACTTTCTGTGATTTCTTGGCTAATTGTGGTGTTAATATTTGATTCAATTTGAGAAGTTAGAAAAAGTCTTTGTATCAATCTTTTTGAATGTGAAGTTTGTGCAATTTCAAGCATTTGAAAAGATTTTGTTTTAAGAAAAGATTGAATTTTAGTTTCTAGGATGTCAGATAGATCTTGTTTGAATTGTTTATCACTAACTGAGCTTTTATCCAGAAAGGGATTTTGGGGAATAATTAGTAAATCTTCTTCATCAGGTAGAGGTTCCTTTGGATTGCAACTCGGCGTAGATAATTGTGAGATGGTTTGTGTAATTTCATGAGTGTCGCTAAAAGGTCTACTGGAAAATAATAAATAATAACTTAAATGGGAATGATATATGGTGAAAAATAATGCTTCAATATTTGGTCTTGAAGAAATAGGCTCAAGGGATAAAAAGTTTTCGAATTGATCTTTTTCAATTCTTGCTTTAATGGTTCGTAAAGATGTAGACATATATATTAGTTGTAGTCGATTGATTTGATTATTAATTATAGCGTCTTGT
>DAOTHK010000019.1:0-15871 GCA_035447625.1 Chlamydiales bacterium | reverse complement strand
GTTGCAATCTTTGTAAGACTTGCTGGAAATACTTGATCATCCGCATTCTTTTCATAAATTACCTTATGGGTATCAGCATTCAATAAAATAGCATTTTTAGATGATATATCAATATCTAATCCAAAAACAATGAATGCTTTAAATAAAAAAAGAAAACAAATAGTTCGTTTCATATCTATCAAGCTAACAATTAATAATACTTATATAAATGGATTCAAAATTTAAAAAAAGAAATAAAACCTCTTACTTTATCCTTTCCAACGAGAAGAGCCGCTATCATGAGTAAAATAATCAAGAAATTTTCTTTATAAAAAAAACCATTAATTAAAATTGTTTCTTGACTTTTGTTAAAATTAATTATTAATATAAAAATAAGGGAGATAAATAAATATTATGCAAAATCCGATTGAACTAGAAAATCTGTTTCGTGAGTACGTAGAGAACCTACCTCAGCTCGCTCATGACGGAGTTATTTCTGTAGATCTTAAGTTTTTACATGATAATAATCTTTTAGAGGATTTCGAAAGCGATAGCTCGGATCCCGATGATATTACTCAATATTTTCACGTTATAGAAAGTGCAGAAAAAGTTACTTTATTCAACGATCAGTTTGCTATATGGATTATTCCTAGAATGGAACAAGATAATCCTATTACCTATGTTATGATTGCTCTTTTAAACCAGGAAAATTCAAATCTTGAAATTGTATTTACAACTTCCGGCGTTTATAATACACCAAAATATGTCCTAAAAGTCCTTCAATTCTTCTTACTAGATATGATTGAAACAGAAGCCACTATCACAGCGATAGAAAAAAACAAATAGCCTCTATTTGCTAAATATCACAACCACTCTATTCTTATTTCTATCTCTTTCATATTGAATATCATCTGAATATTTCTGAATCAATAAAATACCCATTCCACCTATAGAACATTTCGTTATATCTGTTTCTTGATTTGGAACAACTGTATAATCAGCTGGATTAAACGCTTTTCCCGAATCAATAAAAGTCAAATTTATAAACTTAAAGGAATTCTCAATTTGAATAACAACCTCTCCTCCTCTCTCATGATATGCGTGATAAATTGCATTCATAAAGAGCTCTTCTGCAACAAGTTGTATTTTATGGCAGTTTTTTTCTGAAACATGAAAAGCCATAAGCCTTTCTTCTAGCCATAATAACATAGGATGCAAAGTCTCAACTTTTGCAGAAAACTTTTTAATGATCTTCATACCTTTGACTAATACTATGAATGATCTTTTTTGACAAAGCTTTATAAAGTGGCATTAACGAAGCTTCTTGTGCTTCTGCTTTAGATTCTAATTGCCCTAAAGAAAATTGAATAATTTTTTCCCGTTGATTATTTTGATCAATAAAAGAAAGATCCTTAATGGAATTTTGCTCGACAAAATCATAATCCGCATAGGCTGTTATCCTACGTTTTTCAATCAAAGAATCTCCTTTTTTGAGATCAATTAAAGAAATATCGGCTATGATCGTCTGTCTTCCCTCGATTGGCATAATATCTTTTCGAACTGTCCCATCAGGATTACGATCTCTTTTATATCCGATTTGTTCATTCTCAACAGAAATAATTTTGATTTGCAGTTGTGTTTGCGAAGAGGGCTGATAAGTCATCAAAGGAGATTTAACAACTTCAGAAATAAGCTGTTGCGTCAAGGCTCCTTTCTCATCTCCTTCAATAAAAGGAATACTTATAGCAACAAAAGAATCACTTAGATGATATCCGCAAGAAACACATAGTAAAAACGCAAAAAACGAAAAAAGTTTTCGAATCATTTTTCCATTCTTTCCAAACGCTGTTTTGAAAGTTTAGCAAATTTCGAATGAGAAAAGACGGAAATAATTTTGTTATAATAAATTTTTGCCGCATCAACTCTTCTTGTTCTTTCAAAAAATCTTCCAGTTTCATAAAAGCCCTGCGCATATTTATCTTGAATTTTTGCTAATGTATTTTCAACATATTTGACTCTTTCCTCTCCAGGAAATGTCTCACGAAATTGATTATAATTAATCTCGGCAAGACTTAGCAAAGCTGGATCAAAATTACGTGCTTTCGCTTTTGCTGCATATATTCTTGCAATCTGCAAATAACTTTCGATAGCTAAATCATTTTGAGGAAACTGTTTAATCAATTGCTTAAACACATCTATTGCTACATCTTTATCATCAATGATCTCTGTCAATTGTCCTTTTGCAAATAAAGACTTTACTGCAAGTTCATGATGAGGCATTGAATGAATGATTTCATCATAAATTGTTACAGCATCTTCATAACCGGATGCTATTTTCGGCATATAGGCAAGACCCATCATAGCTTTTTTCTGACCTAATCGATATTTCTCTGCGATTTCAAATTTATAGGTCATGGCCTCTTCAAAATACTTCGGATTTTTTTGCTGCTGAATATATGTTGAAAATTCCTGATTAGCTTTATTTAAAGCTCCTTGATGGAAAAGAGCAGTTCCTAGAAAAAAACGTGCCTCTTTAGAAAAGGGACTCTCTGTATATTGATCCGCTAGCAGTTGAGCCGACTCTTTTACTTGTTTCCAATCATTATTTTTAAGAGATTCATTCAAACTTGAAAACAAAGTTTCTGCAGTTCCTGCAGCAAAACAAAAATGTGAAGTTAAAACCAAAAATCCAATTAAAGCATTTTTTTTCATTGTTATTCCCAAATAATTTAATTTAACCATTTTACTCTCTAATTCTCTGAATGTCAATTATCTCTTAACAAGTTCCAGGCCTTGCAATGCAACAATTTGTTTTAATTTCTTTTCAAAAAGCGGACCATATTCCACTCCCCAACTTTCATCAATATTCAAACTACCTAAAACAGAGGAACCTGCACTAAAATGCAAATCAATCGGGGTTTTTCCAGGATTTTCTAAAAAAATATTTTTCATCGATAAAATATCTGATAATTTTAATTCATTTGCATCAATTAAAATTTTCAATGCCATTTTTTCCATTTCTTTTTCCCTATCTTGTTTAGGTTTGGGGCCATCAAATTTCCTTTTTTGAAAAGAACGCGCCTGATGTTGCAATTTTTCAAATTGATCGTCACAAATTTTAATCATTTCTTCATCAGCTTTAGTCAAATCATCTATCCAACGGCAAGAGACTTTTATTTGACCTTCCTTTTTCTCTATTTGTAAAATTGCGTAAAGCAATTGATTTTCTACCAATAAATGCGCTTTCGTATCATATAAATTAGACCAAATAGGAAGCTCAAACTGATTCATTCCATCGCTAATAATTAAAATGGCGAATTTTTTCTGAGTTCTATTCGACATTCTAATTTTTACAGAATCCACTATAAAAGCACTTCGACAAACCGCACCATCTTCCAACGTGTCAAAAACAGATAAAGGAACACATGAAAGTCTTTTTAAAATAGAACGATATGAATCCATAGGATGAGCAGTAAGAAAAAAACCTAAAAGCTCTTTTTCTCTTTGAAGAAGCTGCAAAGGAGTCGATGCAGTCATAACACTGGGCTCTTTTTCTTCGCTCTTTTCTTCATCCATCACAGCAAAAAAATCAATAATCCCTTTCGCTTTTTCTTTTTCGGCTTTCACTGCTTTATCAAACAAGGGTTCTATTGCAATCTTTAATGCATCACGAGACCACTTTGTGAAATCAAAAGAACCTGCATCAATTAATAATTCTATATTCTTTTTCCCTACACTTCTTTTGTCTACCCTTTCGATGAAATTCTGCAAGGAGGTATATTCGCCATTTTTTTCTCGTTCTTTAACAATCGCTTCTACAACTGCAACACCTACTCCTTTAATGCCTGACATAGCAAAACGAATTCCTTGTTTCGTTGGAACAAATTCCACTCCAGCTTCATTAATATCGGGAGATAAGATAGGAATTCCAAGCACTTGACATTCCCGGATAAATTTTGCAACTTTTGTAATATCATCACGATCGCAAGTCATCAAAGCTGCCATCCATTCATGAGGATAATTAGCTTTCATAAAAGCCGTTACATATGAAACATAAGCATAAGCGGTCGCGTGAGATTTGTTAAATCCATAGGATGCAAATTTTTCAATTTTATCGAATATTTCAGAAGAAAGCTCTTCTGAAATATCTTTTTCCAACGCTCCTTCAACAAACTTCTTCCGCTGTTTTACCATCTCTTCATGATCTTTTTTTCCCATAGCCCTTCGAAGAACATCACCTTCTCCCAAACTATAGCCTGCAAGTTTACTCGCAATCTGCATGACCTGTTCCTGATAAACCATAACACCGTAAGTTTCTAAAAGGATGTCTTTCATCAAAGGATGATCAATCTCAATTTTCTCTCTTCCGTGTTTTCGATTTATGAAGCTTGGAATCATATCCATCGGGCCTGGTCTATACAATGCACCGACCGCAATAATCTCTTCAAAAAGATCTATATGAAGCTGCCTTGCCAAAGATTGCATACCTCCAGATTCAAGCTGAAATACGCCTAGTGTTTTTCCTTGATTGAGCAAGTTAAAAGTTGACTTATCGTCTAAAGGTAAGGATCCCCAATCAATTTTATTTCCCGTATTTCTATCAATCGATGCCACGCACTTTTGTATGGAAGTCAAAGTTTTTAATCCCAAAAAGTCGATTTTCAACATACCCACAGATTCAACAGGCTTCATCGCATACTGAGTCACAAGCATTGTAGCATCTTTTGCAGTACATACAGGAACTTGATTCGTCAAAGAAGTTGCTGAAACAATAAGACCCGCCGCATGAATCCCTGTATTACGAATGGACCCTTCTGCTTTCAACGCCATGTCAATAATCATTTTGGCTTCTTCATCTTCATCGTAAAGACCTTTGAACTCCGGCTCAATTTCCAACGCTTTTTCAAGAGTAATATTGAGATCATCGGGAACAAGTTTTGCGATAGCATCTACTTTTGAAAGAGGTACGCTTAAAACTCTTCCTACATCTCGAATAGCCATTTTAGCTTTCATAGTACCAAAAGTAATGATCTGTGCTACTTTATCACTTCCATATTTTTGAATTGTATAATCGATAACCTCTTGCCTTCTTTCCATACAGATATCCACGTCGATATCAGGATAAGAAAGTCTTTCCGGATTAATAAATCTTTCAAAGAATAAGTTGAACTGCAAAGGTTCAATATCTGTAATCCCCATAAGATACGCTAAAATGGATCCCGCAGCCGATCCTCTTCCAGGTCCTACCGGAATCTTCTGTCTTTTAGCCCAATTGATAAAATCCCAAACAATCAGCAAATAATCGCACATACCTTTTGAGGAAATAATTTCATATTCTCCTTCCAAACGTTCTTTTACAACATCCATTGGATCTTTATCGGGATATTTATTTTGAACTTTTTCTAAAACAGCTTGCGGATATCTTTTTGGAATTGCATCAACACATAATTGATATAAATAATCATTTGCAGCTTGCTGCCGTTCCTCAGCAGACACTTCTGAATCTACATGAGGAGGATAAAAGACAGGATAATGTTTTGTCTGAAAATCTAATTCAAAATGACATTTGTCAGCAACAATTACGGTATTAGTAACAGCTTCTGGAACATCTTCAAAAAGCCTTCCCATTTGCTCCGGAGATTTAAAATAAAATTCATGACTCGGATATATCTTTCTTTTAGGATTAGCGATTCTCTGTTTTGCGATACCTCTTGAATCCCTTTCCCAAATAACACATGGCTCTCCAGACTGAATATTCAATAAAATTTCATGAGCTCTCCAATCTTCTCTTTCCAGATAATGGCTATCGTTAGTCGCAACACATAAAATGCCTCTTTCTTTGCCCAGTTCAATTAATCGCTTATTAACTTTATCTTCTTTGGCCACAAATTCTTCATATGCCTGATATACCCAAGATTCCGCTTTCATTTTATCATTTACAAGATCTTGATCACTCATGTGATGTCTGGATACCTCAAAATAAAAATCTTCTTTAAAGCAATCCTGAAACCACTCCAACTCTTCTAAAAGTTTTTCTTCATCATCATCACAAATAGCAGAACCGATCAAAGAAGATACAGGTCCCGATAAGCAAATTAATCCTTCGCAATGTTCTTTCAAAAGCTCCTTATCAATACGCGGACGATAATAAAATCCGTCTGTAAAACCCGCAGATGACAATTTACAAAGGTTTTGATAACCCTTTTTATCCTTCACTAAAAGAATGACGGGATAAGAATTTTTATAACCTGTCATTCGTTTTTTTTCTGTTCTCGAAAACGGAGCAATATAAACTTCAGAACCGATAATAGGTTTTATCCCTTCACTTTTACACACCTTATAAAAATTTACAGCTCCGTACATATTCCCAGAGTCTGTCAAAGCAAGAGAAGACATCCCCATTTTCTTAGCTTGCTTAACAATTTTTTTTACGCTAGCCGTCGAATCTAAAATTGAAAATTGAGAATGCTGATGTAAAGGAATCCAAGAGCTCATATATTGTCCTAAAAATTGAATATCATTAATTAAAGGGTATTTTCCTCTACCATTTTACTCAACTAAAAAAGGGCACTAAAAACTAGCGCCCTTAATTGTAATGTGTTTAACTATGTCTTAAATTGGAACGAACATTCCAAAGAGGAGATAAAAGAAGCAGAGCAACTGTTGCACAGATTGCTAAAATAATAAAAAAGCCTTCCCATCCCCAAGCATCCATCATAGCTCCAAGAGGGCCTCCAGCCATAGCAGCTCCAGCATAGGCAAAAGTTCCAGCAAAACCTGTCGCGGTTCCTGCTGCATTTTTATGAGAAAGTTCAGCTGCCGCTACACCAATTAACATTTGTGGACCAAAGATAAAAAATCCGACTGAGAAAATAATGATCGCATCGAATAAGAAATTATGCCCTGTTAACTTCCACATAGCAAAAACAGAAGACAAAATAAAGAAAGTAAAGATCGCATTCACCGGACCTCTTTTTCCTTTAAATATTGAGTCAGAAGCCCAACCAGCTACCAAGCTACCAAAAAAACCCCCTACTTCAAACCAGCATACAGTTGCTCCTGCACGAACACTTGAATAGCTTTTTTCTTCGACAAGATAAAGCATACTCCAATCATTTACTGCCTGACGCACCGCATAAATAAAAAAGTATGAAAGAGCTAAAACCCAAATAAATTTATTTGTTAGAACATATTCAAACAAAATTTGTTTTGTAGTTAAGATAACATCCTTTTTTTCTTCAGTTTTATAAGAATCATCCTTGCGAAACACTTCAACAGAAGGAAGACCTAGTGATTGAGGAGTATCTCTCAAACGATTAATTAGAAAAAGTCCAATTAAAATACAGAAAACACCTGGCACAAACATGGCATATCTCCAACCAAAGTGGCTAGCGCAAAATGCAGCAATAACTGGAATTGCAGCACCACCTAAATTATGCGAAGTATTCCATACACTCCACCAACGTCCTCTTTCCGATTGTGAATACCAATGAGTCAAAAGCTTTGCGCAAGGAGGCCATCCCCATCCTTGAAACCATCCATTCAATCCCCAGAAAAGAACAAAAAGAACAAATAGTGAAGACAATCCAAATAGGATATTACAAAGCCCTGTGAGCATCAATCCCACTGCCATAAAATATCTTGGATTAGATTTATCGCTAACAATCCCACTTAGAAATTTACTAATACCATATGAAATCGCTAAAACACTTCCTAAAATACCAAGTTGCGTTTTATCATATCCTAGATTTGCGCTAATAGCTGGCATAGCAAAGGTAAAGCTTTTGCGAGTCAAATAAAAAGCTGCATAACCTACATACATTCCATAAAATGTTCGGATTCTCCAATAACGATATTTCTTCGCTACAATTTTTTCATCCTGAATGATCTCTTGTTGAGCTGCAGGCTTAAAAATACTGAAAATATTCACTCCATTGGCCTCTTTTTTTGATTAGATAATTTCGCAAGATTAAACTGCAAAAAAAGATCTGTCAATACCTTTCTGGTCTTTACATAGATGCAAAAGCCATCTTCTTCTTAAACTAAAATTCTATTTTTGCAGAGAGCTGAAGAAATGGTTTTTGTTTATAATCAGGTAAAGATGAAAGATGTTTGCCTGGAACATTCATTTGTAATTCCCAAGATTTTCCAAAAAAATCATACCCTACAACAGCGTGACAATGAATACATGCTGTTGAATCCATTTGAAGACGTTGTTGCATGAAATTAAAAAAGCGATGATCTTCTTTTTTCAAGCTAAGACCATATCCCACAAATACATGTGACAGTTCAGGATGAAAATATAAATGTCTTAAAGAACAAACTAAATTGTTCTTCATTTGGAAGATTCCAGAATAATAATCATCCTTTAAAGATACATCGTATATATGATCACTTTTATAAAACCTTCCTCCAAGTGTGGCATAATAAGAAGATAAAGATTTTGGTGAAATGCCTGTTTTCGTTTCCATTTCGAAAAGAGTAAAAGGAATCATCTCAAAACCTTCAGGTTCAATAGAAGCTAACTGAGCACTAAGACCTAAACTCGAAAAAGAAACGATTAAAGACAATAAATATTTCAACATAAACTTCTATAAAATGAATTAAAAACAGAAGAGCTTAAATGAACTCTATTTTATATTCCATGAAAAACAAACAAAACATATTAACTATAATTTTATTTTATTTATTTAAAAATGTTATAGATAAAAATAAAAAGCTTATATGAAAAATAATTATTTCAATTTTGAAGAAAAACCTAGCGATCCATACGAAGAAAAAAACCTGATTCCCTTAGATGAGCAAGGTTCTTCAACATTAGAAAACCTTCCCAAAAGAAAAATCCTCTCAATTTCCTATCTTTTTTTGATAAAAAGCATTTTAACGAAATTAGAATATAAATTGATTCATTCTTTGAAAGGAAAAGACTCCCCATATTTAGTTATCAAGCTTTTAGAAGAATTCAGCAACCTACTGCAACTATTGATCCAAAAAGACTTAAGCCATAAGCCTTTTTATTTAAATTCCTTATCTCAAATTTTTATCCTCTTAGAAAAATCTAACCATGCAATGCCACAAAATTCTGTTTGGAGAGAAGAAATAGAAAAAATATTCAAAGAATTAGATAGTTACCCTCAAAAAATGCAATTTTCATTCAAACACTATCTTTCTAATTTTGCAGGATTTAAATGGATTCCCTTCCCCTTCATGGAAATGTTGCATAAACTTCATTTGCAAGCCAAAGCAAAACCCATGAACAATCTTTTGCGTTATTGGATATTAATGATCGATCAAATCATTCATAATAAGTAAATTTTTATACAATTTTCTCTTTCTTTAATATAAATTGAATCCTTCCCAGAAATATGCACTCGTTTTATACTGAAATCTAAAAATAAATTCTTTGGAACCAAAAGACTTAAGGCTTTTTATGACAAATTTTAAAAGAACTCATACTTGTGGCGAACTCACTAGTAAAAATGTGGGAGAAACTGTTTCATTATCCGGCTGGCTTCATAAACGCCGCGATCTTGGTAATTTGATTTTCATCAATCTAAGAGACAAATATGGAATCACTCAAATAGTCTTTAATCCGCAAGACAACAAAGATCTTGCAGAACTAGCTTCTACCCTAAAACAAGAATGGGTAATTAATGTTAAAGGAATAGTACAAAAACGTGCAGAAGGGATGCATAATAAAGAAATGAAAACAGGTGAAATTGAAATCATCCCAACAAGTCTTGACGTCCTTTCAAAAGCAAAAACCCCTCCTATCACAATTTCCGATTCAAATTCAGAAGTAAATGAAGAGCTTGCTTTAAAGTACCGTTATCTTTCCATGAGAAAGGGTCCTATTATCGCCAATCTGGAATTACGCAACCGCTGCAATATGGCGATTAGATCCTTTTTCAACAAGGAAGGTTTCGTAGAAGTAACTACGCCCATCTTATCAAAATCCACTCCTGAAGGAGCTCGTGATTACCTAGTCCCTTCCAGAGTTTTTCCAGGCAATTTCTTTGCACTGCCACAATCGCCTCAAATTTTCAAACAACTTTTGATGGTAGGAGGTATGGATAAATACTTTCAACTTGCTCAATGTTTTAGAGATGAGGATTTACGCGCCGACCGACAACCTGAATTTACACAATTAGACTTAGAGATGAGCTTTAAAACTCCGGATGATCTATTTCATCTTTTGGAAAGACTGTGTGTGAATATTTTAAAAGAAACAAAAGATATTGAGATTGAATCAAAATTCCCTAGAATCACCTATGCAGAAGCTATCGAAAAATATGGAAGTGATAAACCAGATATTCGCTACGACATGCACTTGCAACGTATCGATAATCTAGCTAAAGAATCTTCATTTTCAACTTTTCATGATATTTTAAATGAAAAAGGATGTATTAAAGCAATTGTTGTAAAAAATGCTGCTGAACTATCCAGAAAACAAATCGAAAAATATCAGGAATTCTTATTACCGTTTAAACTAAAACATTTCTTTTTTATTAAAAATCTTCCAGAAGGTGTTTCTTCAAGCCTCAAAAAATTCTTTACTGAAGAGCAAATGAACCAATTAATCGCTCATTTAAATGCAAAAGAAAATGACTTAATTATTATTGCCGGAGGTAAAGACAGTATCGTCAATCAATCTTTAGATCAACTGAGAAGACTTTTAGCAAAAGAAATGAAGTTAACAGATCCTAATAAATTTCAATTCTTATGGATTACCGATTTCCCATTATTCTCTAAAGATGAAGAAACAGGTGCATTAAAAAGTGAACACCATCCTTTCACTCATCCAAATCCAGATGATATGAACATGATTGATTCTACTCCTGAAAAAATGAGAGCATTAGCTTACGACCTTGTTTTGAATGGCTATGAGTTAGGTTCCGGCTCTCAAAGAATTCATGAAGGAGATCTACAAAATAAAATTTTCCAAATGTTAAATTTATCTGAAGCAGACATCAAAAGAAAATTCGGTTTCTTTGTCGAAGGATTACAATACGGAACCCCTCCTCATATAGGAATCGCTCTTGGATTGGATCGTTTTTCAATGATTTTATGTGGAACAGACAATATTCGCGATGTCATCGCCTATCCAAAGACTACAAAAGCAAGTGATCTAATGTGTCAATCTCCTTCACTTGTAGAGAAAGAGCAATTGGATGACCTAGCTTTAAATACCTCTAAAACAACTGATATTAATTGGTAACAAAAGGAATTTATATGAAACAACTGACAATCCTTTTTCTCTTATTAACTTCTATGATTTATGCAGAAGAACAATTTGATAAAAATGAATTGAATATTGAGAAAATTTCAAAAACCTTAGGTTACATGATTCGAAAAAATTTAAGTGAATCCAACCTCAACATTAATATTGAACAAGTCATTTCAGGAATTCAAGATTCACAAAAAGGATTAAGAGCTCCTTTGACAGAAGAAGAGTACAATCAAGCGATTATCTCTTTGCAAGAAGAAAAGTTTAAAAATGAATCCAAAAAGAACTTAATGGCTGCAGAATCTTTTCTAAAAGAAAATGCGGAAAATGAAAATATTATCTGCAAAGAAGATAACAAACTGCAATATGTCATTATTTCAAAAGGTAAAGGACCCGAAGTGAAAGAACACTTTTCTCCACTTGTCAAATATCGCGGTACGTTCTTAAACGGAGAAGAATTTGATCATTCTGAAATGGTTTTTGATTTAGAAGAGACTATCCCTGGCTTTAAGAAAGGCCTTATTGGAATGAAAGAAGGAGAGAAAAGAAAAATCTTCATCCATCCTGATTTAGGTTATGGCACATCCACAATGTTTCCTCCTAATTCCCTTCTTTGTTTCGAAGTTGAAATACTCAACTCAAACCAGTCTCAAGATACAAAACAAATTGCATTTGAAAAGGAATCTATCAGGTAAAAATGGAAATCATTCTTTTTGAACCACAGATCCCCCAAAATACAGGAAACTTAGTTCGCACCTGCAATGTGACAGGTGCGACACTAACTCTTGTTAAACCATTAGGATTCAGCTTAAATGCTAAACATTTAAAAAGAGCAGGGCTTGATTATTGGGATAATACTTCCATACAAGTTATTGATGATTTGGAAAAATATCTTGAAAAGACAAAAAAGCCTTTTTATTTTTTATCTAGTAAAGCGTCAAAAGCCTATACAGAAATTAATTTTACAAGTGATTCAATTATAATATTTGGCAGTGAGACTTCCGGACTACCTAAGCATTTTCATGATCGCTGGAGTGATTTTTTTCATACCATACCGATGAAGACTGGAGCAAGATGTTTAAATCTTGCTAACTCAGCCTGCATTGTTCTTTATGAAGCTCTTAGACAAACAAATTTCATTTTTTCTTAAAAAAGGTGTAATAGAAAATATTCACAATCGCGCTTACTAAACATGCTGATGTTAAAGGAAAAAAGAATAAAGAATTTCCTTTTTTGACATACATGTCACCGGGAAGCTGACCTAACCATTCACTAACACCTTTTATATCGGCGTTATAATGAAGCATTAAACCGCCGATAATTACGAAAATTGCTGTATAATAAAAAAATCTAAACATTATAAAACTTCTTGGATGAAATGCTTAATAGATGCAGCATCTCTTAAGCCAACAAGTCTATTCATCTCTTTTCCATCTTTAAAAAGAACCATAGTTGGAACAGATGTCACTTGATATTCAGAAGCAATTTTTTCTTCTGCATCAATATCAACTTTTCCAATCTTTGCTTTTCCTGAAAAATCTTTTGCAACTTCTTCTAAAATTGGAGCAAGCATGCGACATGGACCGCACCAAACAGCGTGAAAGTCAACTAATGTCACTCCGTTTGCAATTGTAGATTTGAAAGAGCCTTCATTAAATTCTTGAATTAATTCTGACATAATAACCTCCTAATTCAATTTCTTCCATTATATGCGAAAAAACATCTAGAGCAAGCATTCTTTTATTGCTTAGAAAATTAACGACTATCACCCTGGAATCTCTTCATTTTTATTCAAAATGTGCATAGTGACTTATAGAAATCTTTTGCCAATATCTAATAGTTGAAATCACTAAAATTTTTTCATTCTAGTTTGGCAAAAAGCCTCTAATTTGTCCATTTCTAGACGAAGCTCTTTCAATAAAGCTTCAATAGTTTTTTGCTTACTACCCTCAACCAAAAAATCATTAGGAAAAATAGGTTTACCGTAACAACAAATCATCTTTCCAAATAATTTCGGAAATTTTTTATGCCTTGGCCAAGCCTTATAAGAACCTAAAATATAAGCTGGGATAATAGGAATATTTCCTTGAAAAGATAAGAAAACAACTCCCGGCATAAAGTCCTGTATTTCACCTGTTTTTGAACGATTTCCCTCAGGAAATAACAAGATTTTATTTCCTTCTTTAATAATCTTCGCAAGGTCCTTCATAGCTTTTAAATTACTCTTCCCTATAGATACCGGATGAGCATTTAACTTTCTGATGAGCGCGCTAAGGATTGGAATGTTGAATAATGATGCTTTAGCCATAAAATGAATTTCTTCAGGAGATGTCGCAGCAATAATTGGAGGATCAAAATTTGAAACATGATTAGGAGCTACAATTGCTCCGCCTTTGATAAAATAATTCTGACCATAAATTTCAATCCTATAAAAAAGTCTTAAAAGAAGATAACAAGTTTTACATACCATTTTATAGAAAAACTTCATTTTTCCTTGAATGTAGCGTCTTTTTGAAATCAATACTTTGTTCACATCTTCAAGCATAGTATCCAATACTTCTTCAATAGTCATATTTGATGAATCTATCAAAAAAGCATCTTCTGCTTGCTTTAGTGGAGAAATTTTACGATTGCTATCTGTTTGATCTCTTTTTTGGATGTCAGATAAAATTTTATCAAATGAAATAATAGATTTCATTTCAGGAAATTTTTCTAAGTATTGATCATAACGCCTTTGAGCCCTAACATTGGCGGTTGCAGTTAAAAAAAACTTAACCTCAGCCTTTGGAAAAACTTTCGTTCCAATATCACGTCCCTCGATTACCGTATGATTGTTTTTTGCAAATTTTCTTTGCAAACGCACCATTTTCTGTCTAAGATATTTTTTTACAGATACAGCTGAAACAAGTTCTGTCACCTCTGCTGTGCGAATAACACTTGAAACATCTTCTCCATTTGCAAAAAAACGCTGACCTTCTTCATCTCTTTGAACATCAAACACAAACTCTTTTAAAATTTTTCTAATCTTTTTATCATCAGATACTGCAATTTTATTCTTAATCAATAGGTACGTAAAAGAACGATACATCGCACCAGTATCAAAATACACAAACCCCAAAGTCTTCGCTAGCTTTTTTGCAATAGTCGACTTACCTGTTCCCGCAGGACCATCAATGGCTACAATCATATTTCTCCATTAAAATATTAGAACAAAATAAAGTATAAAAATATTTATTAGCAATGAATCCACCATATCAAGTATTCCACCAATACCCGGAATCACATTGCTATCTTTTACTTTAGCATCACGTTTTAAAAGGGACTCGGTTAAATCACCTATTTGACCACCTACACCAAAACAAAAACCTAATAAAAGACTCATCGAAGCTGTTAGTTGAAACGAATCTGAAGACACTAATGAAAAAAGGTAACTGACCAAAATCGCAAAAAGAATCCCGATTACTCCCCCTTCCCAAGTTTTTTTAGGACTTAAAATTTTTGCAAGAGGATGTTTCCCAAATAATCTTCCTCCAAAATAAGCAAAAATATCTGTCGTTTTTGTAACTATCACAAGATAAATAAGCCAATATCTTCCATCGTTTTGATGATTTATAAAAATGATCGGTATCAATAATGCTAGAGGCAATGCTAAATAAAACATTCCTAAAAGAGAACAACTAATGCGAGTCCATGCTCCTTCAACTTTATGAAAATTTTGTACAAAAACAAACAAAATATAAAAAAAGAAAATTACAGGCACTGCTTTTGAAAATACCTGGGGATAAAAATTCTCCAAATAAAAACCAAGTACAAGCATCCAAGGAAAGGAAATTAACACAGGCTTCGAAAGCATAATTTGTTTATCTTTAGCGAGCATAATATATTCCCATAATGCTAAAGATCCAATCGCTGCAATCGCAATCGGTAAAAATGGCTTAAATACACAGTAAGTATCTAAAACAAGAATAAGCCCAATAACCCCGATGGTAAAAATAGATGATACCAACCGTTTTGATAAATCTTGAAAAGAATTGTTCATTATTTTCCTCTTCTCCTTGAACGCGATTGAAAAGATTCAACCGCTTTATATAATTCCTCTTTAGTAAAATCTGGCCAATAAATATCCGTCATATATAGTTCCGCATAAGCTAATTGCCATAATAAAAAATTACTCAAGCGTTTTTCTCCGCTAGTACGGATCATCAAATCAGGATCCTTATATCGATGTGTATCTAAATAACGAGAAATTAATTCTTCCGTCATCTGACTCTTGCATAACTTTTTTTCATCATAATCCTCAAGAATTTTAATAACTCCTCGACGGATTTCATCTCTTCCACCATAATTTAAAGCCAATACCAATTCTATTGATTTACCATTTTCAGTTGCCTTTTGCAAATTATCAACAATTTTCTGAAGAGATTTCGGGAATTTTTCTAAGTCTCCAATAGTAGAAAATCTAACCCCTTCCTTCACCAAGCGATTTTTTTGTTTAGATAGATAAGATTCAAAAAGCTCCATCAATGCATCAACTTCTTCATTCGATCGATTCCAATTTTCTGTTGAGAATGCATACAAAGTAATAACTTTGACTCCTAATTTCGCAGCCGCATTAACAATATCTAAGATCACTTCAGTACCTTTATAATGCCCCAATACACTAGG
>DAOTHK010000018.1:0-16045 GCA_035447625.1 Chlamydiales bacterium | reverse complement strand
TTCTGCCCATTCCTGCAGCTAATATAATTGATTGCATATCCTTTAATATTTAAAATTATTACCAGCAACAGAATACATTTTTTAAAAATATTCATTATCTAAGTCTTTTTGTTAATTTTTTCAGGCCATTTGTCATCATAACGAAACAGAGCAATATTACAAATTAAATTTGTTATAAATTTTAGTTTAGCAAAAATTTAGCACTCTTTCACATCTTTTGCCAAATTTTCTTGAAAAAATAAGATTCTTTTTCTAATATTTCATTTTTTAAAAACCAATAATCGACCAATAACTTTCGGAGGTTATTATGACAACAACAAAAATCAAACCTTTATCTAATCGTGTTGTAACAAAACGATTGGAATCAGAAGAAACTGTCAAAGGCGGAATCATAATTCCAGATAGCGCAAAAAAGAAACAGGAAATGGCATCTGTAATTGCAGTAGGACCTGGAAAAATCGAAAATGGACAAACAATCAAACCTGAAGTAAAACCTGGCGACATCGTTTTAATGGAAAAATACGCAGGTCAAGAAGTGACAATTGACGATGAGGAATTCATCATTGTTAAATCAGACGATATTATCGCAATAATCGAACAATAACAGAGGAGCAAACCATGACTGCAAAAGATATTAAATTTAAAGAAGAAGCAAGACAAAAAATTCTTAAAGGTGTTCAAACACTTGCATCAGCTGTAAAAGTAACACTGGGACCTAAAGGACGTAATGTCGTTATCGATAAATCATTTGGTGCACCTCACATCACAAAAGACGGCGTTACTGTAGCCAAAGAAATCGAACTAAAAGACAGACATGAAAACATGGGCGCTCAAATGGTTAAGGAAGTAGCCAACAAAACTGCCGATAAAGCAGGTGACGGTACTACAACAGCTACAGTACTTGCTGAAGCTATTTATTCCGAAGGTCTTCGTTTGATCACAGCAGGAGCCAATCCTATTATTGTGAAAAAAGGAATTGATCAAGCAGTAAAAACTGTCATTGAAGAAATCCAATCCATTTCCAAACCGATCAAAAACACAAAGGAAATTGAACAAGTTGCTACAATTTCTGCAAACGGTGACACAGAAATCGGTACCATTATAGCTAAAGCAATGGAAAAAGTCGGAAAAGACGGAACAATTACTGTCGAAGAAGCGAAAGGCTTTGAAACAACATTGGATGTTGTGGAAGGAATGAATTTTGATAGAGGTTACTTATCCTCTTATTTTGTAACCGATGCAGAAAAACAAGAAGCTGTCTTAGAAAATGCTTACATCTTAATCTTCGAGAAAAAAATATCAAATATGAAAGAATTCCTTCCAATTTTGCAACCTGTTGCAGAATCAGGAAGACCTCTTTTAATCATTGCAGAAGATGTCGAAGGTGAAGCTTTAGCTACTTTAGTTGTAAACAAAATCCGCGCTGGATTAAAAGTGTGTGCTGTAAAAGCTCCCGGATTTGGTGATCGCAGAAAAGCAATGCTTGAAGATATAGCAATATTAACAGGTGGCCAATTCATCTCCGAAGAATTAGGCATCAAACTAGAAAATGCTACTATCGACATGCTGGGACAAGCTAAAAAAATCATCATCAAAAAAGATGACACTACGATTGTTGAAGGTCTTGGCAAAAAAGAAATCTTAGAAGATAGGGTTGCACTCATCAGAAATCAAATCAAAGAAAGCTCATCTGATTACGATAAAGAAAAGCTTCAAGAAAGACTTGCCAAATTAGCCGGTGGCGTTGGAGTCATTAAAGTTGGAGCAGCAACAGAAATCGAACTAAAAGAGAAAAAAGACCGTGTTGATGATGCGATGCATGCAACAAAAGCAGCTGTCGAAGAAGGAATCCTTCCAGGCGGAGGAACTGCTTTCATCCGTTCTTGTACAAAACTTGAAGAACTAATCAAAAATCTTTCTGGCGATGAAAAAGTTGGAGCGGAAATCATTTTAAAAGCCCTTCATTATCCTTTAAAACAAATTTCTAAAAATGCTGGAGTCGAAGGATCCATCGTTGTACAAAAAGTAAAAACCCTCAAAACCGAAGAAGGTTACGATGCTAAAAATGATGAATATGGAAACATGTTCGAAAAAGGTATCGTAGATCCGACAAAAGTTGTACGATGCGCGATACAATTTGCAGCATCCGTTGCCGGATTATTATTAACAACAGAAGCTATCATTACTGAAGAAGAAAGTGATGATAATAGTGCTGCAGCGCCGCAAATGCCTCCTGGAATGGGTTATTAATTTTTCCAAAATCATATTAGGCGCCTTTTCCAGGCGCCTTTTTCAATTATTTTTTTTTTACATTCTTCTTTTGTTTTTTTATTGATCCCGTTATCTTCAGAAAAGATACCTTCTAGGAGGAAATATGAAAAAACTTACACTATTTCTAGTTTTTATTCTTAGCATTCTTACAATTGCATTAATCATTGTATTTATGGCTGCACCAAAAATCATCTCCCACCGTTTATCCAATAAATTAAACGTACCTGTCTCCATCGGATCAATATTTTTATCCCCCCATCAACTTAGCATTAACAAATTATTTATTGGTAATCCCTCCAAAGCAAAATCCAAAACCGCTTTAAAAACGAAAAAAATCAAAGTAGAATCTTCTTACAGTAAGATTACCGGCAAAAAACTCATCATTGATGAAATCGAACTTGATGATATAGAAGTTGGTATTGAATTATTCAATAGAACCGGAGATCAAAATAACTGGTCTTCCATTATGAAAACAAATGATGATACAAGTAAGGAAAAACCTACAAAAAAAACCTCTCAGAAGAAATATTTAATCAAAAAACTTAGCTTGAATAATATTCTTGTAACCCTTGTAAGGGAAAATGGCAAAAAATCCACCTTTCCTCCTATCAAGAATTTAACTTTTACCAACATTTCTTCAGAAACAGGTTTTCCTTTAGATGAAATTGAAAAAGCAATTATTCAAGTATTCATGCGATCTGTATTCATAGAAGTAGGTCTTCCAAAATTGATTAAAACACTCAATCCTATGGAATTGATTCCGAAAGTACTGGATTTTCCATTTGTAGGAGAGATCGAAAAAGACCCACTATTTGAAGAAGCTGTAAATATTCAATAAATTTTTCAGTTGAATTTCCATAGAAGATAACGTATCTTTTTTTCTAAAATTGATACGTTATCCTATGAATTTAACTGCAGAAATTAGTTCTCATCTTCAATTGATCCAAAACAAAAAACTATTTCGAAAACTCAACATACTTCCTGAAAATATCATTGATTTTTCCTCCAATGATTATCTAAATCTATCCAAACACCCTCTTTTGCAAAAAAACGCAATAGAATTTACCCATTTATATGGAACCGGATCAACAGGATCCCGATTGATTTCCGGAAATACAAATATCTATTTAAACACAGAAAACAGACTGAAAGATTTAAAAAACTCAGAAGAAGCTCTTTTATTCAACTCTGGATTTCAAGCAAATATTTCCATTATTCCAACGCTTATGAATGCTAAAAGCATCATTTTTATGGATAAGCTATCCCATAACAGTCTTATACAAGGAGCTCATCTATCAGGTGCAAAAATCATTCGTTTTGCTCATAACAATCTTGAACATCTGGAAACATTATTAACAAAATACTCTTCTGCAAATGAAACTAAAATGATCATTGCGGAATCTCTTTATGGAATGGACGGAGACAGAAGTGATCTGGAATATCTGCGTTATTTATCTGAAAAACATCAAACCTTTCTTTATATCGATGAAGCTCATGCGATAGGACTTTTTGGAGATAAAGGAGAAGGTCTTTTTACACCAAGACGCAAAGAAGAACTTGCTTTAGGCACTTTTGGCAAAGCATTTGGATCTTTCGGATCATTTATTGCCTCTTCCAAAGAAATCAAACAATATCTTGTAAATAAATGTCCTGGCTTCATTTATTCCACAGCTCTTCCTCCCGCAATTTTAGGAAGCATCAATGCGGCTTTAGAGATCATTCCTTTAATTAAAAAAGAAAGAAAAAATCTTCTAGAAGAAGGTAGAAAATTTAAACTCAAATTGACAAAAGCCAAATTCAAAACACTTAATAGCGAGAGCCATATTATTCCTATCGTATTCGACAACATTGAAAAGATGAATTCCATGCATGATTATCTACTTTGCAAAGGATTCCATCTTTTCCCTGTAAGACCTCCAACAGTCCCCCAAAATCAACCGAGACTTAGAATTGCACTATCATTAAAACATTCAAAAAAACAAATCGATGATCTTGCAGACGCTATCATGAATTGGAATAAAGATGATGAATAATCTCCAATATTTTTACCATCATGGATGGGGACATGATGCAAGTGATCATAAATTCGAGGATTTTAATGTCATCAGCTTCGATAGAGGTTATTTCGAAAAACCTTTTTATCATTACCAATTAAAAAATCCAGCCATTGGTATCGTTCACTCTCTTGGACTACATTTATTCCCAGAAGATCTTTTTGAACAACTAGAGCTTTTAATCATCATCAGCTCCTTCATTTCCTTTCAAGAAGGACTTACAGACAAAAAACAGCTTATACGCCTTAAGGCAATGGAACGAAAATTTCCAAAATCCCCAGAAGCAGTTCTGAAAGATTTCGGAAATGTCTGCGGAGCACCCTCTAATGAAAAAAAAATTATCAATACATCATTACTTCAAAACGATTTAAAAAAACTCGCTTCAGAGAAATTCGATATTGCCAAAATTCAACATATTCCAAAAATCCTCATCATCCATGGCACTGAAGATAGGGTCGCACCATTCAACCAAGCAAAGATCCTGCATGAAAATCTTTCTCAAAGCAGCATAATTCCAATCCAAACATCCTCCCATAATCTACCTCTGACCCATAGCTCTTTAATCTCTAATATCATCCAAAAGGAATCCCGTAAGATTCTTTTAAAGAAAACATTTGCAAAATCCGCCAAAAGCTATCATAAACATGCCCACTTTCAAAAAATTGCAAACCAAAAATTTTTAAACTTTTATCTAAAACATCAAAATAAAAGAGATATACAAGAATTTTTAGAAATAGCTGCTGGAACCGGCATCTTTACACAAAAAATCTTTCCTCATTTAATGGACGCAAAGTGTTTGATAACGGATCTATCCAATGAATCTCTTACTATTTGTAAATGTGAATTAGAAAAGGAAAATCTATTCAATCCTTTAACGCATCAATTTCAAGCCCTTGATATTGACTCAGACAATATTCCTGATAAATTCGACATTATTTTTTCATCATTAGGCTTGCAGTGGTTTGAAAATCTGTCCAAAAGTTTTGAGAAGATATACAATGCCCTGAAAAAAAATGGCTCCGCCTATATCTCTTTTCTAGATAATGATAGTTTTGAAAAGTGGAGGGAAATATGCAAAGAAAAAGACTTTCCCTATACTTTAAATCCATTACCGAAAACAACTGATGTTCAAAAAATTCTAGATAAGAAAAAGTATCATTATTTAATGGAAAAAGAAACCGTTTCCATAACCTATTCTTCCTCAATCGATTTTTTAAAAAGCTTCAAAAAAACAGGAACCAATTATCAGAAAAAAAGAGTCCTCCTACCTTGTTCTATCATAAAAACCCTTCAAAAGGATTTTAACAAACCCCTTACAATAACCTACAGCATCACCATGATCAAAATTTATGAAAAAAAATAGACTTCCCCAGCAGATATTTCTCACAGGCACCGACACCGATGTCGGGAAAACTTTTATTGCAGCATTATTATGCCAAGGACTTAAAGCTCATTACTTCAAACCAATCCAATCAGGGAATCCTCATGATAAGACCTGGATTCAATCAATAACCAATCTTCCTTCTTCTTTTTTTCATCCAGAAACATACCTTTTAAAAACTCCTCTATCACCTCACGCTGCAGCTGAAATCGACAATATCGAAATCGAAATGGATCAAATCCATCTTCCGAAAATTGGCACAAATCCTTTAATTGTTGAAGGATGCGGCGGGGTATTGGTACCGCTCAATAAGAAAAAAGATCTTGTAATTGACTTAATGAAAAAATTCAACCTACCCACTATCATAGTCACTAGAAGTTCACTTGGAACCATCAATCACACTCTACTGACAATCGAAGCTTTAAAAAATAGGCAAATTCCTATCCATGGGATCATCATGAATGGTCCGGTAAACCTTTCAAATAAAAAAGCAATAGAAACCCACGGCAATATTCCGGTCATTGCACAAATTCCTCACCTAAATAAAATCACCCCAGAAACTTTTAAAACACTTTTCAAGGAGCATTTTGTATGAAAAACCTATGGCATCCTTTCACACAAATGAAAGATCAATCTTTTCCTGAAGTCCTATCTGCAAAAGGACTCAATTTATATCTGAAAGATGGAAAAGTTTTAAAAGACATGATTTCCTCATGGTGGGTAATTTTACATGGTCATTGCGAAGAATCCATAAGTGAAGCAATCGCCATGCAGGCAAAACAACTGGAACAGGTCATCTTTGCTAATTTTTCTCATCTTCCAGCAAAAGAGCTTACCTCTCTTCTCCAAGAATTCCTTCCAGAAGAGTTGAATTCCTTTTTTTTCTCCGACAATGGTTCCACAGCTGTAGAAGTCGCTTTAAAAATGGCATATCAATATCATCTAAATATCGGCAATCATGATAAAAAAGAATTTATAGCCTTCGAAGGAGCCTATCATGGCGATACAATTGGAGCGATGTCTGTGGGCAGCAGATCCATGTTTTCAAAACCTTTCAACCCCCTTCTTTTCGATGTGAAAAGAGTTTCTTTTCCCTCTACTTTTGAAAATGATCCAGATAGGAAACAAAAAGAAAAAAACTCGATACAGCATGTAGAAAAATTATTATCAACTCATCAAATAGCTGCTCTTATCATTGAACCTTTGATACAAGGTGCCGCAGGCATGCGCATCTGCTCTATAGAATATCTTCAAACGCTTTCAAAACTTTGTAAAAAATATGATACCATCGTCATTTATGACGAGGTGATGACAGGATTTGGAAGAACCGGAGAGTTATTTTCTTTTATCAAAGCCAAGACAGTTCCCGACATTGTCTGTGTCTCAAAAGGAATCACGGGAGGCTTCATACCTCTTGGCCTTACTATCGCCTCTGAAACTATCTACAAAGGTTTTTTAAGCGACGATCCTTTAAAAGCTTTTTATCACGGGCATTCCTATACAGCCAACCCAATTGCTTGCCAAGCTGCAATAGCTTCTTTAAAACTTTTGAAAGAAAAACCTCTCTATAAAGAAATAGAATCGTGGCATCGTAAATATATTCAAATGCTTTCCTCATTACCCTTTATAAAAAATATCCGGGTAGTGGGAACCATGATGGCATTTGATATCTTTGCAGAAGATGAAGGTTATTTAAGCACGATTGGAAAAAGACTCCAAAAAAACCTGTATGAGAAAGGAATCTATATCCGTCCTCTTGGAAATACCATTTATCTACTTCCTCCCTATTGCATAAAAAAAGAGGAATTAGAAGAGGTTTATACAAGGCTTAAAGAATCTATGGAATCGATCTTTTCTTCAAAAAGCTTTAAAAACTGAGCATCTTTTGCAAACAAATGATTTTTGGCTGTCAAAAGTTTGGCTCCTACATGAATGGAATCAATACCTGCAAGCATAGCTAACATCTGCTCGGCATCGGAATAATAATCTCTGCCGGCAGCCCATCTTAATTGAGTATTCTTTAAAGTAATCCGACAAACAGCAATAAAACGAATCACATCTTTAAAAGGAACATGAGAATTTTTTTCCAAAGGTGTTCCTGGGATCGGTATCAATGTATTTAAAACAAAAGCATCCAAAGCATGAGGCAAATTCTTTAAAGTATGAATCAATTCAATACGATCGGAAACTTTCTCACCAAGTCCCAATATACAACCAGTACAAATCTTAAGTCCTGCCTGTGTTGCATTTTTCAAAGTTTCCAAACGATCCTGATACTTTCTAGTCGTTATAATCTCGGGATAGAAAGATTCTGATGTATCTAAATTATGGTTATAGTAAACAACCCCTGCATCCTTTAATTTTTGAGCCATCTCATATGTAAGCATTCCAAATGTACAACACACTTGTATACCCACATTTTCTTTAATAGCTTCAACCATTTTCAATGCTGTTTGAAAATCCAGATTGTCGCGAACTTTTCTCCAAGCAGCCGATAAACAAAAATAATCGCTTCCAGAATTTTTTGCCTCTCTTGCTTTTTCAACAACGTAATTAATATCGGTTATTTTTTCAATCTGTACGCTTGAACAATACCGAGATGATTGAGCGCAATATTTGCAATCTTCAGAACAACCACCAGTTTTAATAGATAGAAGGGAACATTTTTCAATATTTTTTTGTCTTAAACCCTGCAAAGAAATAGCTTGAAAAAGAAGCTCTTTTAATGGCTTTTGATAAAGAGTTATAATTTGCTCCACAAGGCACCTCGATTTTTCTTAAAAAGGTTAACAAAAATCGATCAAAATTGCGATAAGCAAATCAGCAAAACACTTCACATTGAGCTAAACCGGCAAGCGATGTTTCTTTATATTTCATGCACATAGCTTGTCCTGTCTCCAACATAACTTTGACAACAGCATCGAACGATACCATCTGCTTGTTTGGATCCCCAGAAGATGAAAGCAAATGAGCATTATAAGCTGTCACAGCTCCGACAGCATTTCTTTCAATGCAAGGAATTTGCACATAACCTGCAACAGGATCACATGTAAGTCCCAATTGATGCTCCATAGCGATTTCCGCCGAAGCTTCGATAGTCCTAACATCACGCCCCTCTAAAAAAGAAACCATTCCAGCTCCCATTGATGAAGCAGTCCCCACTTCCCCTTGACAGCCCACTTCAGCTCCCGAAATACTGGCATTATGCTTCACAACAAAACCAATCGCAGCTGCAACCATCATACCTTTTCTTAAATCTTCCAAAGTCGCCTTTTTAAATCTTTTATAATAATAAAGAAGAGCAGGCATCACACCGGCGGCACCAGACGTTGGAGCTGTAACAACAAGATGACAAGCGGAATTTTCTTCCGATGCTGCTAAAGCAAAAGCATCGAGAAAAACAAGATAACGATCCGGATTTGTAGCAGATTCTTTTTCCGCTGTTTCAAAAAGCCTTTTCGCTTTTCGAGAAAGACCAATAGGCCCCGGTAATTTTCCTTCAGCCTGCAAACCCGCTTCCACTGATTTCAACATCACATCAATAACGTGATCTAATTTTTTCTCAATTTCTTCTTTGGAAAGTTTTGTTAAAGACATTTCATTTTCTAAAATAATCTCTGGAATAGAAAGTTTTTCTTTTTTAACAATCTCTTTCAATTGTTCAAAATTCGAATAGGGATAACGAAAATCCCTTTTTTCATCTTCATCGCTTTCCCCTTTAATCTCGATGAACCCTCCGCCGACAGAATAATATTCTCTTTCAAGTAGTAGTTCATTTTCCGAAAAAAGCCTCAAAATCATTGTATTTCTAAAAGGAAAAGCATGTTGGATCGCATCAAAAATCATATTCTCAGATTTGAATACAATTTTTTGGTCTCCCAAATCAATTGCATAAGTTTCTAGAGGATCTTTCAAAAGATTCAATACTTCATGAGCATCGCAGGTATCCGGTTGCATTCCAAGTAATCCTGCCAATACCGCTCGATCCGTACCATGTCCTTTACCAGTTGCGCTAAGAGAGCCAAACAAATGAACATCGATATGTGAAATATTTTTTCTTTTTTCAGGGCTGAGCGCTTTGATTTTTTGCAAAAAATCATAACCTGCTCGCATAGGTCCTATCGTATGGGAACTAGAAGGCCCAGGACCAATTTTATAAAGTTCAAATAATGATGTGTGAATCCAATCCATATAAATATAAATTTCCTTAAAATTTATATTTAACACCTTTTATTTTTTTTATCTACTGGAGTTATTATATTTTATAAGAAAATAAGAAAAATAATTATTATAAACTTGTAAAAATCTTTACGATTTTCTTATAATTATTCATGAAAAAGTTAAGGCAAATCTCATGCATCAATCACGTTCTTTTGAAAATGTCAATCATTGGTACAATAAACTTGTTGGCGATGAAGGTCATTATTATCATAAAAATGTTATTCTACCCAATATTGAAAATATGCTTCAATTTGCAAAAATAAAAAAAGCCTCTATTTTAGATATTGGATGCGGCCAGGGAATTCTTTCGAAAACTATCCCATCGGATTGGCAATATGTAGGTTTGGATTTATCAGGATCTTTGATTAAGGAAGCAAAAAAATCCAATCGCAAAAAGAATCATCAATTTATTGAACATGATGCCACTTTGCCAATAGACCTTAAAAATGAATTTGATTTTGTTACCTTCATCTTATCTCTTCAGGATATCGATGATGGAAATGCCGCAATCACCCATGCCGCCTCCCATCTTAAATCGAAGGGGAAAATGATATTGGTTCTGAATCATCCATTTTTCAGAATCCCCCGTCAAACTTCTTGGCATATCGATCAAAAAAACAGAAAAATGACACGTGAGGTTAGCGCATACCTATCTCCGATGAAAATTCCAATTCAGACAGCTCCATCAAAAAATGACCGTTCTAAAACAGTTTTCTCTCATCACACACCCCTCTCTGTTTACTCAAAATGGTTTCAAAAATCAGGCCTTCTTATTGAATCCATTGATGAATGGATATCAGACAAGAAAAGTACTTCAGGCCCTTTTGCTAAAATAGAAAACAGATTACGTAAAGAAATCCCTCTTTTCATGACTATTACATTGGTGAAATTATGACCTTATCTCAACATTTGCAAAATATGTATCCTGACACATCCAAACGCACTATCAAATCGTGGATTCTGCATAAAAGAATTTCCGTGAATGGTCAAATTACAACAAAACCCCATTTATCGATTCTTCCAACCGACAAAGTAGTTCTCAATCAAAAAAGCAAGCCTGACACAGCTCCCTTTGAAATTCTTTATCAAGATGATCATTTAGTTTTCATCGACAAACCCATTAATTTACTTTCCGTACCTTTGAATGATGCGCATAAAGAAATAAATGCCATGTATTTGCTCAGAAAGCATTTAAACTTAGAAAACCTCTATCCTGTTCACCGTATTGATAGAGATACTTCAGGCGTTTTGGTTTTTACTAAAACATTCCCAATGCGTCAATCTATGAAAGAACTTTTCAAAAATCATGATATTGAAAGAACTTATACAGCAATTATTCATGGTAGCTTAAAAAAGACTAAAGGAACCATTTCCTCTTATTTAAAAGAATTGAAAAACCTATCGGTAACTGAAACAAATAATAGTCAAGGCAAGCTTGCCATTACCCACTATGAAACTTTACAAACAACCAAAAATTATTCAAAAGTCAAAGTCACTTTAGAAACCGGAAGAAAGCATCAAATCCGTTATCATCTTTTTTCTGAAGGTCATCCAATTGTTGGTGATAAACGTTATCACCAAGCAAATAAAAGACTCTTTCTACATGCACAAACACTTGGATTCATTCATCCGATAACAGGAGAAAAAATCTTCATCACCTCGAAACTTCCTCCAGTTTTCTCTTCTCTTTTGTCATCCGATGACATACTCTAAAAAATAAAAAGCATGGCAATTACCGAAAAAAAATTAGAACAGCTCCATGAAAGGATGCAAGAGCTTCAAATCTTTGAAAAGGATCTAGAAGAGAAGTTCATTTTAGCATCCGGTAAAGGCGGACAGAAGGTTCAAAAATCCTATAGCTGCGTTTTTCTTAAACATCTCCCCACAAACCTAAGCGTCAAAGCCCAAAAATCCCGTCAAAGGGAAGAAAATCGTTTTTTTGCCAGACGCGAACTTTGCGACTTATATGAAAAAAACGTCTTAAAAAGAAAAACCATTCAAGATCTGAAAAATGAAAAGATTCGAAAACAGAAAAAACGCAAAGAGCGAAAAAACAAAAATATTTTAAAATAAACTTCAATCGAATTTAATGATTTTCCTATACTCTTTTTTTTAAGTTTTTCTCAAAAAGGCAGAATTTATGAAACGCTTATCTCTTTTAATCCTAGCATTATTCAGCTTATGCTATGGCATTGAAGAAAGAACCTATTTTTTTACCTCTGAATCCGTTACTGAAGGTCATCCAGACAAAATATGTGATCAAATTTCAGATGCCATATTGGATGCTATATTGAAACAGGATCCTCAAGGAAGGGTTGCCTGTGAAACAGTATCTTCAAAAGGAAGTATATTAATCACCGGAGAAATCACAACGACAGCAACAATTGATATCAATGCCATAGCAAGAAATACTTTGGAAGAAATCGGATACATACATCCAAATTACGGTATTTCAGCAAAAGAATGTGCGATCATGCCACTAATTAACAAACAAAGCCCGGATATCGCACAAGGGGTAAATATCACAGAAAACCACGAACAAGGTGCCGGAGATCAAGGAATCATGTTCGGCTATGCTTCTTCTGAAACTGAAGAATTGATGCCTCTTCCTATCCTGCTCGCCCACAAACTTGCTAAAAGGCTTGCAGATGTTAGAAAAGCAAAGATCCTCCCATGGCTACGTCCGGACGGCAAAACACAAGTGACAGTCAAATACGTCAATGATGAGCCTATAGAAGTCACAAAAATCGTCATTGCTGCACAGCATGATCCAAACATTCCAAAAGAAGAACTGGAAGAGTTCATAAAAGAATATGTGATATATCCGGTATGCAAAAATTACATCAATGAGAATACTCAATTTCACATCAATGCAACAGGTCTTTTCGTTATCGGTGGACCCGAAGCGGATGCAGGCCTTACCGGAAGAAAAATCATCGTTGACACATACGGAGGCATGGGACGTCATGGAGGAGGATGTTTTTCTGGGAAAGATCCCTCTAAGGTAGATCGTTCAGCAGCTTATATGGCCCGATATATCGCCAAAAATATCGTAGCTGCAAAAATCGCAAAACGTTGTGAAGTCCAATTATCTTATTGCATAGGCATTGCAGAACCTATTTCCATTTATGTAAATACTTTTGGAACTTCGATTGTGCCAGAACAAGAGATTGAAGAAGTTATCAGAAAAGTCTTCCCATTAAAACCTTATGAAATCATCTCTCACTTAAATCTAAGGCAACCTATTTTCAAAAAAACAGCTGCCTATGGGCATTTCGGCAGGAATATTTTTTCATGGGAAAAAACAGACAAAATAGAAGATCTTAAAAACGAACTTTGTCTATAAAAAAAGCACCTCTTTAGGTGCTTTTTTTATAGATTTCTCCTTGAATTAGAAATAAGTTTTTCGATAAAACCTTACTCAAAAAAAATTCCAGGATCATATGAAAAACAAAAGCATTATTTTAATTCTATTATTTTTACCCCTATTCATATTTTGTAAAAACTTCTCAACAATATTCGGAACAATCGAAATTACAGACCCCCTATTTTTAGAGCTTATCGAATCAAAAGCCATGCAAAGGCTGAAACATATCGATCAAACCGGTCCTACGAAATATATCAAGAATATGCCTGATTATTCTCGCTTCGATCATTCTTTAGGCGTTTTTCATCTTTTAACTTTATTCGGTGCTGAAAAAGAAGAATTGATCGCCGGACTTTTGCACGACACCTCACATACGGTTTTTTCACATCTTGGAGATCGAATTTTTTCTCACAAAGATCAGAAAGATTCGTTTCAGGATTCAATCCATCTTTGGCATTTAAAACAAATGGGTGTTGATAAAATCCTACAAAAATACGGATATGACCTTTCTGTAGCAGATCCTCATATTGAAGATTACGATTGTCTTGAAAAGCCTCTTCCACACCTTTGTGCAGACCGTATCGAATATAATTTTCATTCTGCCATCATATTTCGTTTAATGACAGAAGAGGATATTCAAAAAATCATATCCTCACTTCATTTTGAAAATGGATATTGGTATTTTTCAAATGAGAAAGATGCAAAAACTCTTGCAGATCTTTCTCTCTATTTTACAGAACACTTCTGGAATTCGATAGAAAATGATCTGATCTACCTATGGTCAAGCAAAGCCGTTCAAAGAGCTTTGGAAATAGGTCTTATTTCCAAAGAAGAAATCTTATTTAGCTACGATGAAGTTATTCTACAAAAACTCTTTTCCATCAATGATGCCATCATCAACTGTTATTTGCAGCATTGCTACAATATAAAAAATTATTATGAAATTGCAAAAGACAGTGGAAACTATCTTCTAAAAGGCAAATATCGAGGCATCGATCCTTTTGTTCAAACAGAAAATGGACTTACTTTCCTATCAGATATTAATAAAGAATTCAAAAAAGAAGCCGAGCGTGTCAAAAAATTATCCGAAGAAGGACAATATTTTGAAATCGTATATCCTGTAATGTATGAATTTGCTCAGGCTGAATGAAAAATAATTCTTTCAAGCCATTTACGCAATTCTATAATCAAAAACCCAATAATGGAAAACATTATTGGGTAAAACCAATGATGCAAAGCCATTTTCTCAGTATGAAACCAGGGACTTAGGACATATACCGCAAGTAGTTGCAAAGCAATGCCAAGACAAGCTCCTAAATAAATATAAGGATTGATCTGAAAACTTTTCTTCAAATGAAGGAAGAAAGGCTGTTTCTCTTTTTGCGCCTGAATTCCATTAAACCACTGAATTGAAACAACAGATGTGAAGGTGATGGTTGTCGCTAAACGATAAGAATAAAGATGATTTAAATATGAAAAAAGCCATAAAGCTGAAAGCCCCATGCTAACTCCAAAAAAGAGAACTCTAAATAGCTGAATCCCATCGAAAAACTGTTTCTCTGGTTTTTTCGGAGCCCTATTCATCACATCTTCTTCAGCTTTAGTAAATACAAACAATTTATCCAAAACACCGTCAGTGACAAAATTAATCCATAAGATCTGAATGGGAAGAAGTGGAAGTGGCATCATCAAAATCACTGCAAAAGAAATCAAGACGATTTCCATCAAGGAAGAAGAAAGAAGATAATAAATAACCTTCCGAATATTTTGAGCAATCACACGCCCTTTTTCAACAGCATCCACAATCACTTGCAGATTATTATCCGTAATCACCATTTTAGCAGCATCCTGAGCAGCTTCCGTTCCGGATCCCATTGCAATTCCAAGATCAGCTGCCCTTAAAGCAGGAACGTCATTGACTCCATCTCCTGAAACCGCTACCACTTCCTTATTTTTCTGAAGTAGTTGTACGATCCGCAGTTTATTTTCAGGAAGTATTCTAGCTATTACTGAAACCTCTTTCAAAGCTTCAATAACCTCATGATCGCTCATTTTCTCTATTTCTACGCCGGTTAAAACCTTTTTATGTTCTATCCCCACTTCTTGTGCAATCGCCTGAGCTGTTAAAGGATGATCCCCTGTCAGCATTAAGGATCGAATTCTGGCATTATGAGCAAGGCGTATCGCTTCTTTGACATTTTTTTTAGGAGGATCATAAAAACCTATAAGTCCCACAATCTGGACATTTTCTTTTTGCTCTCCTTTTGCAAAAGCCAATACACGAAGCCCTCTTTGACTCATTTCTCTAATTTTTTCATCAAAAGATAAACAATGTTGCCCTTTGGCTTTTTCCTTTAAAGATTCATAAGCCCCTTTTAAATAGACTTGTTTAACCCCTTTTTCTTCAATAATATTTCCAGCAAAACGAAGCTTTGTATCAAAAGGTATGGATTCAACTATCTTGGAATTTTGATGATAAGAATCGAATTCTTCAATAGATTGTACAAGGGCTTGATCCAAAGGATCCAAGCTTTCTTTAATGCATGACAAAGCGGCAACTTTTTGAATAAGAGGTGCTTTACCAAAAATCTCTTTGACTTCCAATTTCCCTAAGGTGATCGTACCTGTTTTATCCGTTGCAATTATTGTTGCACTTCCAAGAGTTTCCACTGAAGGCAAGTAACGTACCAGCGTCTTTTTTTTGCTAAGCATATTAGCACCCACCACCATAATAATCGTCACTACGATAGG
>DAOTHK010000017.1:0-16069 GCA_035447625.1 Chlamydiales bacterium | reverse complement strand
GAAAAGGAACCCATCCGTTTAGAAATTTTAATGAAACTTATTGAACTTCAAGACCCCCATCTCATCGAACACATTCATTATTTAAACAATTTAAGCATCCAAGGAAAAATCCAAACCATTAAAATGCTCAAAGGGACTTATGTAGCCAATTCACGTAAGATTATCGCTTTAATCACCAATTGGTATAAATTAGGAGGCCCCTATCTTCTAAAAAAAGAAGCCTTATTATTTATATTTTCCCATTCTTCCAATTATTGTCCTATCGAATTTCTAAAACTCTCACCCGACCCCTTCATCAAACAATGCTTATCACTACTATTACTGAAAAAAGCCACTGAAAAAAGTTCCAATCCCTTCATTCAAAAATTACTACTACAAAAACAAAACTATTTAAAAATTGAGAATATTCACCATTCTCAAGCTTTCGATATTTGGCTAGAAACTATTCTATATAACCCTGAAGAGTCCGCATTAAAACAAATACTCCCCCTTCTACAAAACCCATCAACACTCATACAAAAAAAGGTTTCCTTTTCGCTTTCTAAGGTGAATAATTACGATCTATCCCTTTACATAGGTCATTTCCTCTCAGCTTTAAGATGCAGTCAAGATTCAGTAGTCAGAACCAATCTTTTAACCATCCTACAGAAAGTTAATTTGAATAATTTCATCACTTCTCTTGTGGAATCAACACTTTATTTTCAGAGCAGCGAAAAGCGCATCGTTGAAAACATCATTCAAGCCAATCATCAAATCGCAATTCCCGCATTAATTGAAATTATTGCAGATCCTTATAAATCCTACAGAATGCGCATCTACGCAACACAACTGATCAAAAATCTTGGAAATGAAAAGCTCAAAAAAATGCTCCCTAAAATCATCGATCATGAAATCCATCGCTCCGAGTTTTACTTTTTTCACGCGAAGACCATCAAAAGAAATCTTCCTATTTATGATTTGAAATTACTAGAAAACTCACTCGAAAGCTCCTATAACGCGGCTATCCACTTTATTATCCGTCTTATCCTGACTACCGCCAAATACAGAAATCCGTCCAGTATTATTCACGCCCTATATGAAAAAAATGCAAAAGCGCATGCCCAAGCAATTGAAACCATTGAAAAACATTGTCCAAAATCACTTTTTAAAAGAATTTATCTTTTAATCGATGATACAAAAGTGGATGAAAAATTAGATGAAATCACTCTACCAAAATTATCACTTGAGGAGCTCCTCAATGTATTGGGTAATTCAACATGTGAAATCGATAGAATTATTTCATCGAAACTTAAAGCTAAGTTTGCAATTCCTAATTGGAAGGAATCTGTAAAAGAAAGTTTATTCCGCATTCAAACCCCTTATAAAAATTATATCGAGGAGCTTCTGAACCAATGAAAACATTATCAATCATTGAAAAAGCACTCTTTTTAAAGAAAATGCATCTCTTCCAAGAGATTGACATCGATCTACTCATCTCTATCTCTGAAAAAGGTAGCCAGGATTTTTATACAATTGGTGAAATTGTATTTGATATCGGAGAAATAGCCTCTCAAATATTTATCATTCTTTCAGGTTCGATAACTCTTTTAGATAGCGAAAACCAACCTATTTGCGAACTTTCTAAATATTCCTATTTCGGAGAAGAAGCCGTATTATCCAATCAAATTCGCCAATATAAAGCAATTGCTACCAGCGAAGTTTCCATATTGACGTTCTCTAAAGTCCACCTAAAAAGCATTTTAATCCAGTGTCCTACAGTTGCTTTGCTCATTTTAGAAAATTTTGCAAAAAATCTTATCTGTAAATACAAAAAGCCCGATTAAAAGTACTTTTAATCGGACTATTTTTTAAATCGCGAAAATTACTGACTATTTCTCAGCTTTACGATTTTTAATGTAAGTAACGACATCACCTACTGTTTTCAATTTTTCTGCATCTTCTTCTGAAATATCAAAACCAAAACGCTCTTCAAAAGTCATAATTAGTTCTGTTAAATCCAAAGAATCAGCATTTAAATCTTCAACAAAAGATTTCTCAATCGTAACATCAGAGGCATCTACACCTAACTGCTCTACGATTACATCTATTACTTCTTTTTCAACTGTCATAATTTCCTCAAAAATTATTGATTTAAAAAATTTTACATTACCATTCCGCCATCAACAGTCAATGTTTGACCTGTGATATATTTTGACAGATCCGAGGCTAAAAATAAAGCTGCATTTGCAATTTCTATACTCTTACCTAATCGTTTCATTGGAATTTTTTCTAATAAAGCCTGTTTAATTGATTCCGGCAAAGTCTCTGTCATCGGCGTTTCAACATAACCTGGTGCTATACAATTTACACAAATATTCCTACCGGCAACTTCTCGTGCTAAAGATTTGGTAAAGCCAATCATACCTGCTTTTGCTGCCGCGTAATTTGTCTGACCTGGATTTCCAGCAAGACCGATAACCGATGAAATATTGATAATACTACCATAGCGCTGTTTCATCATAGGACGAATGACCGCTTTTGATAAAATGAATACAGACTTTAAATCGACTTCTATAACACGATCCCATTTTTCCTCATCCATTTTCATCAATAGAGCATCTTGAGTAATTCCGGCATTATTCACTAAAATATCAATACCCTCTAAATAAGAAACAACCTCTTCAACAGCTTTTGTTGCAAGATCATAAGAAGATACATCAACAATTTTAAAGCCAAATTGTTGTGAAGGAAAAACCTTTTCCCCTTCCATCAATTCAACTGTAGCCTTAGCTCTTTCTTCACTGGTTCCAAAAATCACAACACTTGCACCATTTTTTGCAAAATTAAGAGCAATCTCCTTTCCTATTCCCGAGGTACCACCAGTAACAATCGCTTTTTTCCCTTTCAGCATAAAAATCCTTTAAAATTCATTTCCCAAAAATTCTAAATCCGAAACTTTTTCTATCGAAATAGTTTTTTGAGCATTTTTCAAAATTCTTTTGTTCAATCCAGTCAAAACTTTACCGGGACCGATTTCAATAAAATATTCCACACCCTTGGATGCAATAGCTTCTATTCCCTGCTGCCATAAAACACTAGACACAACTTGTTTTAACATCAACTCTGAGAGATGCTCAATACTTTCCAAATAATTTCCAGTAGCATTCATCACTATATCGATAGAAGAATCCGAAAAAGAAACCTTCTCAATTTCCTTTTTAAGATTTTCTCTAGCATATTCCATCAAACCACTATGAAAAGCGCCATGAACTTTCAAAGGAATCACTTTTTTTGCACCTGATTCTTTCAATAATAGAGAAGCTTTCTCTATTCCTTGTTTTACACCTGAAATCACGATTTGACCTGGAGAATTACAATTAGCAATCCAAACCTTTTCACTTTCCAAAGGAGAGACAACCTTAAGCACCTGTTCATAATCAAGCCCGATTACAGCAGACATTGTTCCTTCTTCTCTCAAACAAGCTTCATTCATTAAAAGAGCACGTTTTCGAACAAGTTTAACTGCTTCCGAAAAAATTAATTTTTTAGATGCCACCAATGCTGAATATTCTCCTAAACTCAAACCTGTTGTTACCGCTGGAACTAAAGATGGAAACTGAGCATAAATGACTTTTAAAATAGCCATACTTGTTAAAAAAATTGCAAGTTGACTATTTTCAGTTTTTAAAAGTTCTGATTCAGGTCCTTCAAAACAAACCCTGGAAATATTTTGTCCTAAGATATCTTCCGCTTCCTGATAAACTTCACGAGCTTCAAGATACCGATCAAAAAAATCTTTACCCATACCGATATATTGAGCTCCCTGTCCAGGAAACATAAAAGAGCATTTACGATTCATAATTCTACCTATCAGATGTTAAGATTGTCGCACCCCATGTCAAACCTGCCCCAAATGCAGTCATTAACACGTTTTCGCCATGATTGATTTTCTTTTCTTTCATCAAATCATCTAGTGCAATGCCGACAGATGATGCAGAAGTATTTCCATATCTTTCAACAACTTTTTTATAAACTCTTTCAGAAGGAATATGAGAAAAACGCCTAGCAATAGCATCAATAATACGTAGATTTGCCTGATGCGGTATCAAATGATGAATATCTGTTTCTTGCATTTCAGCAATCTCCAAACACTCTTTTGAAGCGTTTTCCATACGGCGTACCGCATGTTTAAAGACTTCATTACCTGACATTTTCAAATAATGCATCTTCTCTTTTACCGTCTGCTCTGTAGCTGGATGCCTTGATCCACCACCAGGTAGTATTAATAACTCTGACTGGACACCATCAGCCCCGAGAGTCACAGCATCTACAATCAAACCAGGCTTATCAGAATTTGAGGAAACTACGCATGCCGCAGCTCCATCACCGAATAAAACACATGTACTTCGATCTGTATAATCCACAATCGAAGAAAGTTTTTCAGAAGCCACAATTAATATATTTTGATAGATACCAGCTTCAATATAAGCTTTTGCAATTGAAAGAGCATAAATATAGCCTGTACAAGCTGCTTGAATATCCAAAGCAGCCGCTTTTGTTGCTCCAAGCTTTTGCTGCACAAGACAGGCTGTACTTGGAAAAATATAATCAGGAGTCAATGTTGCTACCAAAATCAAATCAATCTCTTTTGGGTCTAACTTTGCATCTTCCAAAGCCCTTAATGATGCCTGGTATGCCATATCCGAGGTGTATTCATCCTCTTTTGCAATATGCCTTTCTTTGATTCCTGTTCTTGTCACAATCCATTCATCGGATGTTTCGACCATTTTTTCCAAATCTTTATTCGATAAGATTTTTTCCGGCAGGTAAGAACCGGTACCTATGATTTTAGGGAGATGTAAACTTTTCTTCACAATTTCCTTTTATAAATAAAAATGATTTCAAATGTTTTAATCCTATTATTTTACTCAATCGTTCAAAAAAAAGAAATCTATTTATCTCTCATCAAGGTTCCCAAAAAGATACTAATAAAATTAAAATATTTTTTATTATTAAAAAACCTCACAAATAACCATTTTATTATTAAAAACTTAAGAAATGATTAAAAATTTAAAAAAAATATTCACAAAAGAACGAAACATATAATTTATTAAGAAATCGTAAAGATGATATAATAAAAACAAGAAACAATACAATTAAATAAGGAATAGTTGATATGGCAATACCTAATAATCTCCCTCCCCCTGCAGAAAATCCCTTTGACTTTCTCGATGAAGAAGTTATTTTTGATGAAAATACACTTGAGGCAATACGGCGTATGATGCTAGAACGTCCTGAATTTCTAGCTCCCCCTCCCTCCCCTCCATTAATAAATAATTATCCCGTATAAAAAAAGCAAAATAGTCCTCTAATCTAACAAACCTAAATTAAGAACTTTAGGTTTGTTTATATACAAAAAAATAACCTGCAATACTCAAAACAGCAATACTCAAAAAAAGATCTTTAAGAATCTTTAAGACAAAAAAACACTCCTAAAAAAACTTATATATGTCATAATCAAGCAAAAATTCACCTTGATAAAAGACATGTTAAATAAAAAAATTCCTCTGTCCCTACAAATTTTAATCAATCATTTGAAAAAACTTCCTGGCGTTGGATCTAAAACTGCCGAAAGATACGCTTTTCAAATGCTCAAATGGGAAAAACAAGAACTTCAAAAAACTTCTGAAATTATCGCTTCAATCCAAGAAAAAGTTCGTTTATGCCCAAATTGCGGCTGTTTTTACGAAGAAAAATGCAATTTTTGTGATCCTGACACTAGAAGTCTCAAAACTTTATGCATTATTTCCTCCCCTAAAGACGCCTATATGATCGAAGAAACCCAATCATACAATGGTTTATTCCATGTAATTGAAAATCTTTTATCACCAATTGATGGATTCACTGAAAAAGGACTAAGAATTGAATTATTAAAAAAGACATTATCCAAAAACCCTATTGAAGAAGTAATCATCGCTCTCGATTCATCTTTAGAAGGAGATGCAACATCCTTATATATTAAGGAGTCTCTTGCAGATTTTAAAGTGCAGATTTCCAGAATAGCTTTTGGTTTGCCTGTTGGAAGCTCATTAGATTTTGTTAGCGGAGGAACACTTCAAAAAGCATTTGCAGGAAGACAAATAATTTACTAAAAAGCATGCACTTTTTTTAATGACGTATATGAGATGAGAGTTAGCACTTGACAAGTTGCAAATATTCATTAATTATTTTAGACTAAACCACCAACATAGACATAAAAATAGGACTTATTGTGAACATAAAATTATCCTCACCACGTTTTTCATGGATTTTCATTCTTTTTCTTTTCTTCTCCCAATTAACAATCTCCGCCCATGCCGAAGAATCCTATGAAGGAAAGAACATCAATAAATTAGAAATCATCGAAAGCGCCCCAGGAACAACCGACTCTTCCCATGACATATCCGCCAGTTTAAAAACAAAACAAGGAACTTGTTTTTCCCATTTGATTTTTGACAAAGATTTAAAAGACCTTTCTGAAAAATACGATAGCGTTCATCCGACGATCACGGAAAATCCTAACGGATCTTTAAATATTGTAATTAAAGTAACGCACAAACCAACAATCCGTTATATCCGCTGGAAAGGAAACAATTCAACAAAAACAATGACGCTCAACAACACATTAGGCCTAAGAAAAAATCAACAATACGACAAATATAAGTTCATCCAAGCCCTCAACAAAGTTAAAGATTATTACCTGAAAAAAGGTTACTTCGAATCAGAAATCAGCTATCACATTCAAAAATTCCCACAAACTAACGAGGTAGGAATTGTAATTAAAGTCAAAGAAGGAAAATCGGGAAAAATCAAAAAAATTATCTTTCAAGGATTTACAAAAGATGAAACAAAAGACCTGAAAGGGATTATGATCACGAAGGAATATAATCCTATATACAGCTGGCTTACAGGTTCTGGAATCTATCGTCAAGAAATGATCGAGCAAGATCAACTGATCATCATCAACTATCTTCAAAACAAAGGCTATGCAGACGCCCATGTAGAAATCAAACCTTCAACAGATCCACAGACCGGAAAAATCATGATTCATATCAATGCTCATCGTGGAACGCTATATCGCTTAGGACAAATCTGCTTCACCGGAAACTCTTTAATCAGTACAGAAAAAATCAAAGAATCAATTTCGATCAAGTCAAATGAGATTTTTTCACCAGATCAAATACATCAAGCAGTTCAAATCATCAAAGACCTATATGGCGAAAAAGGATTTATCGAAGTTCAAATTTCCTACGATACAAAATTAAAAGAAAATCAACCTATCTACGACATCCATTTCTATATCGAAGAAGGAGAAAAATTTAAAATCGGTCTTATTCACGTATTAGGAAATGTGCATACAGCAACAAACGTAATCCTTAGAGAATCACTATTAGTTCCTGGAGAATTATTTGATTCGAGAAAACTCAAAGCGACCCAAGCACGATTAGAAAATATGGGTTACTTTAAAAATGTCAACGTCTACACAGTCAAATCCACAGAAGAAATGAGCCTTGGATCCGATTATCGCGATGTATACATTGAAGTTGAAGAAACTACAACAGGTTCAGCAAACCTATTTGCTGGCTTTAGTTCTCTAGACAATATTACAGGAGGATTAGAGATCACTGAAAGAAACTTCAACATCCGAGGTCTTAAAGGACTTTGCTCAAAAGAAGCTCCTCCTATCAGAGGTGGCGGAGAATATTTGCATGCAAAAGGCAACGTTGGTAAAAAGCAGTATAACATACTTCTTTCATGGATGGATCCTTATTTTAGAGATTCATTATGGCGTTTAGGAATTGAAGGAAGCATAACTCAAAGTAGTTTGCAATCCGAACAATACGATATAAAAACCCAAGGTGTCTCAACCTTCATTTCCTACCCTTTCACTGACTTCTGGACTTACGGTAATCGTTACCGTATCAGAAATTCTACTGTAAAAATCAAAGGAAATGAAAGCCCAGACGCTCAAACCATGGAAGATAAGGATGGACTTATTTCCGCAGTTAACATGACTGTTACCTACGATTCCACAGACAATGCCTATAAAGCCACAAGAGGACTGAGAGCTGGACAAGAAGTTGAATTTGCAGGAGTTGGAGGAAGTTATCAATTTTTCAAATTCTCCTCACTCAACGCGTTTTATCAACCGTTATGGACAAGAGCAACTCTCAAACTACGCGCTGAAGGCAAATTTATTAAAAACTTAAAATCAACTTCCAACGTTCCGATGAGTGAACGCTTCTTTATCGGAGGTGAAAATACTGTCCGCGGATATAAACCTTACATCATTGGTCCAAGAATTCTAGATGACAATAACAAACCTAAATTAAATGAACCTAAAGGGGGTGTTTCCTACGCCCTATTATCAGCAGAAATCAATCAACGATTATTTCCAATGATAGACCTCTTTGCGTTCTACGATGCTGGTTACGTATCATCAAATGAATTTGAAATCCCTAAACTCAATACAAGTGTTGGAGTAGGTACTCGTCTTTCTATTATGGGACGTATGCCAATCACGCTAGGTTATGGATGGCCAATCAACCCATCGCATTCAGAAGATGTTCAAAACTTCTTCTTTGCCATGGGTGCACAATTTTAATTTCTCATAGGAGTATGATATGAAAAAACATGTGATATTAGTATCAACATTTTTAGCCTTAATTTTTAGCTCAGCATTTGCTAGTAGTAATTTCGGCATCGTAAATTTTCACACTTGCATTACTGATTCCAAATATGGTCAGCATGAACAAAAGCAAATGGAAAATCTTCGCAAACAATGGACATCTTTAATTCAAGAAACTGAAAAAGAATTCACAGCAGTTTCTAAAAAATTAAATGATGAAGATTATCTTGATGGAATTTCTCCTGAAGCTGAACAAGAATTGAAAAATAAATATAAAGCTTTAGGTGAAGATCTACAAAAATATCAATCCCAGCTTTATCAAATTCTAAATCAGGCACAATATTTCTTTATTCAAAAAATGAATCAAAACATTGGTCAGGCTGCATCTGAAGTTGCAAAAGCAAATGACCTTTCTATGATTGTCAATAAAGAAGCTTGTTTCTATTCCAATCCAAAACTCGAAATCACAAAACAAGTGATCGATCAAATGGATAAGAATTACAAAAAAGATGTCAAAGGCGGCAAACTTTCTGAAAATACTGAAGATGGCGAAAGTGACACTCTAAAAGAAGAAAGCAAAAATTCCTAAAGGAGCAAAAATGAAATATCAGCTTAAAGACCTTAAAAAGATTCTTCCAGTTCAAATCATCGGAAACAAAGATCTAATCATCGAAGGTGTTAACAGCTTAGATGAGGCTGAAAAAAGCGATATTTCATTTTTATCAAGTCCCCGTTATCTAGAAGCTATGAAAAAATCTAAAGCGGGGGCTATTTGCGTAAGCAAAGACCATCCTATCTATGATGAAAAAAATTATATTGTATGCGATAATCCTTCTGAAATATTCCAGGAAATCTCTCAACTTTTTATCAAAAAAGAAGAAAGCAGTTATAGCGGTATTCATCCAACAGCTATCATCCACCCTTCCTGTCAGATTGGAAAAAATGTTACGATAGGTCCTTATGTGACAATCGATAAAAATACTTTTATCGATGACAATACCATAATCGATGCGCATACAACGATTTATCCAAGTGTAGTCATTGGCAAAGACACAAAAATCTACTCTTCTGTCACCATCCGTGAAAATTCCAAAATCGGAAATCATGTGATTATTCAACCCGGAGCTGTGATCGGTTCTTGCGGTTTTGGATATATTCTCGATGAAAAAGGCACATATAAAAAATTAGAACAGCTAGGCAATGTGATCATTGAAGATCATGTAGAAATCGGAGCAAATACCACAATAGATCGTGCCAGATTCAAACACACAATTATTTCCTCAGGGACAAAAATCGATAATTTAGTCCAGATCGGCCATAATGTACAAATTGGCAAGCACAATATCCTTTGCGGACAGACAGGTGTTGCAGGCTCTGCAAAAACCGGTAATTATGTAGTTCTAGGAGGACAAGTAGGAGTACTAGGACATATCAGCATTGGAGATCAGTCAATGGTCGCAACTCGTGGTGGAGTAAGTAAGTCACTACCCGCACATGGAAAATTCCGTGGCAGTCCGGCCATCAACGTCGCTGATTACAATAAGCAAAAAGTCCATGTTCGTCAGCTGGATAAATACTTCAAAAAGATCAAAGAGATAGAAGAAAAACTAAGCAAGCTTGATCAGATTTAAAAAAACTCTTGCAGAACTGAAAAATTCCAAGTATTAATAGTTTAAGACCAAACTAGGATTTTTTGTGCTCGAGATTTTCTACAAAACCATACGCGACAACGAGTTTATAAAAATTGACAAACCCAAATCTGGTGCTTGGATACACATCAATAACGCCAGTATCGAAGATTTGGACGAACTAAAAGATATCACAGGAATTCAAAAATCGGATCTAATCGATACTTTGGATACCTTTGAAATTCCTAGAATAGAACAAAAAAATCATAATATTTTTATTTTTTCCAGACATTCATCAAAAGAAACTCAAGGACTATTCACAACGACTTTAACAATCATTTTGACTAATCATTACATCATTACCATCTCACCTAGTGAAAGTAAACTTGTAGAACATCTGCTTCAAAAAAATATCAATCTAACCACTACTCAAAGATCCAAACTTTTATTCCATATCCTACTTTCCATAACCTTTGGATTTACACAAGATATTAAAAATATACGAAGCCAGGTAATGACTCAAATTCAATCTGAATCCAAAGTGACCAACGATAGCATTGCATTACTGACTAAGAACGAAGAAGTATTGAATCAGTATCTCTCCTCCCTTGTCCCCCTGCATAACGTACTGGAAGCCATATCCTCAGGAAGATATGTGGAAGTATTCAAACATGACTATGATCTTTTGGATGATTTACTTATCGCTATTCGTCAATCTGAAGATTTATGTAGAGTAAATGTAAAAAGTATCCAAAGCCTTAGAGACTCCTATCAGATTCTTTTTACAAATGATGTAAATAAAACCATCAAATTTTTAACTGCTATTACGATTATCTTTACCATTCCGACAATCATTGCCTCAATCTACGGAATGAACGTTTCTCTTCCATTAGAAAAAAGCCCTCATGCTTTTTTCATTATTATGAATATCACAATACTGCTTTCCCTACTTTTTCTTTATATTTTTGTCAGAAAAAAATGGCTTTAAAAACTTGAAGTTCCGCCAGGAATGCCGGGAATGCCAGAGCCATGAGAAGGTACAATATTGGGATTATTTGTTACCGGCATTGTTCGATAACCACTATCTGCTGTTTGAGAACAACCCGCTAGTAAAAATAGTGACAAAAGAATAAAAACTGAAAAAAACTTTTGCATGGAATCCCTCTTAATTGTGAAAATGATGATTATAAAATAACTGGATAATTTTTAAAAGAAAAGGCTTACAACTAATATGAAACTCAAAGCAATTTACTATGATACCGAAACAACCGGTCTAAAAGCCGACCATGATCGAATTATTGAAATTGCAGCATATGATGCAACCAACAATCGATCATTTTCAACACTTGTCAATCCCCAAAGATCCATTCCTGAAGAATCAATGAAAATTACTGGAATTAATGATGAAATGGTCAAAGATGCCCCAACTTTTGAAAAAGCCGGGCAGGATTTTATTGATTTTTGCGGAGAGAATGCAGTCCTAATCGCTCACAATCATGACGGATTTGATAAATACTTTTTAAAAGCAGAATTTGAAAGATGCAATTTAACCCCCTATCCATGGCAAAGCATCGACACACTAAAATGGGCAAGAAAATACAGATCCGATCTTCCTAAACATAATTTGCAATATCTAAGAGAAGTATATGGATTCGATGCCAATAACGCCCATAGGGCTTTAGACGATGTTATTATCATGCATAAGGTCTTTTCAAAAATGACACTCGATCTTTCTATAGAACAAATTATCGAACTAATGAAAACTCAACCCAAAATTACACGGATGCCTTTTGGAAAGCATAAAGGCAAACTCATTAAAGAACTTCCTAAAAATTATGTAGACTGGCTTAAAGATTCAGGAGCTCTGGAAAAAGAAAACAATCTTCCTCTCTTGGAAGAACTTAAAAATGTAGGATTAATAGAGGTATAATATGGATATTTTGATTATAGGATGTGGTTACATAGGAGCCGATCTTGCCAATAAATTACAGCAAGAAGGACACGGCACCACATGTACAACAACGAAAAAATTGAATCTTGAAAAAATCAATCCTGTAACAAGAAAAGCCCTTCTATTAACAAGTTCTGATTCTGAATTATTAAAACAACTTATTTCAGAAAATGATGTCATCATTTTATCCATCGCACCTAACATCAACAACCGATACGATGAAGATACTTTAAGCATGAGCCAAGCAATTTTAAACATTGCTCAAACAACTACCCACCCAAAACAATGCATTTTTACAAGTAGAACCAATGTCTATGGCGATCACAAAGGGATGTGGGTAGATGAAAACAGTTCATTAAATCCTTATAATGATCAAATTCAAATGATCATAGATGCGGAGCATGCAATATTATCTACGACAAAAAACCATTGGAAATCAACAATTCTAAGAATACCTTTCGTATATGGTCCTGGAAGAGAATTATCCAAAGAACTGAATTTATTTGAAAACCGCCCTCTACTTGGAAAAAATTTCTATACTAACATGCTCCATAAAGAAGATCTTATTTCAGTGATTAGCTTTGCTATCAACCATAATTGCGAAGGAATTTACAACGTCTGTGATGACGATCATCCAACTCGCAAAGAATTGCTCGACGAAATAATTGAAAAAACACATGCAAAGAAAATCGAAGTAAAAGATCTTCCAGCAATCGAAGGAAATGCCCGAGTATCCAATCACAAAATTAAGGAAAGAGGATTTATTCTAAAACATCCTCACCGCTTGATTAATTAAGAAATTAAAGAGCTATCAAAGATTCTTGCAAAAGTTTTGCTAGATGAAAAACTTCTTTTAAAGAACTTTCATGTGCAATTTTTTCAAAAAAAGCTAAAACAGATTGTGAAAAATTTTCATTAAGCTCAACTACTTGTTCATCAATTGCAAGTGCAACTCTTTTCATTTCTTTCAAAAGATCCAAAATAGTATTTTGAACTTCTATAGTTGGGGTTTGCTGATACCCTTTAAGTTCGTTAAGACAATCTGCCAGATAATTGGATAATTGATTTTGTAGACTCATATAATAGCTCCTATACTAATACTGCAGAAGATTCTTTTCTATTATGGTACTGCTCCCACATATTTTTAAAACTAGGACAAGATAAAAGCAATTCGTCTTTGGTTCCTTCAGCTATTTTTCTTCCCTCTTCAAGATATATTATCTTATCAGCATGTTCAATTGTCGATAACCTATGAGCAATAACAATCTGTGTTACGCCTCCTTGGAGATCTTCGATAGCTTTTTTAATATAGCCTTCTGAAACCGCATCTAAAGAAGAAGTCGCCTCATCCATAATCAAGATAGGAGCTTTCTTAACAAGTGCCCTTGCAATCGTTAAACGTTGTTGCTGACCACCCGATAAATTTTTACCAGTATCTGTTAGGATGGTTTCATATCCATCAGGTAGATTTTTGATAAATTCATGGGCATGAGCCTGTCTTGCAGCAAATGTGATTTCTTCATCGGAATAACCGTTCCCGTAAGCGATATTTTCTTTTACTGTATCAAAAAACAAGAAAGGTTTTTGAGGAACAAAAGAAATATTTCTTCTAAGGGAATTAATCGTATATTGATTAATTGGTATCCCATCGATCACAATCGATCCTTTTTGCACATCATACAGTCTAGGAAGAAGCTGAACTGTTGTTGATTTGCCGGAACCTGTCGGTCCAACGATTGCAACCATCTGCCCTTTTTTTACAGTAAAACTCAAATCCTTTAAAACCCAATCATCCCTGTATTTAAAAGAAACATTTCTAAATTCTATATGATCCTCTAATGTATTGAGTTCAACCGCATCTTTAGCCTCTTGGATATTCGATTCGATTCTCAATACTTCAAACATCCTTTCAGCAGCAACGACACCCCTTTGAATATTGGCATTTTCTTCAGCAAATTTCTTAACAGGTTCATAGAACAAGTATAAAGAACCGCTATAGATGATCAGTTCTGCAATCGACATATTTAAAAGGTACAATCCTATAAGAATCACCATAGCAAGACATGTTGTTGTAATGGTATGTAAAACAGGTTTTGTTAAATTAGAGTATTTTGCACTTTTGGATTCCAAATGAGCCATACGGTCATTTTGCTCACGATATTTTTTAAGTGAAAAGCTCTCCATAGCAAATATCTTTACAGTATGAATACCTCCTAAAAAATCCAAAAGAACAGAGGTAAAACTTTCATGATTTTTTTGCATCTGCCTGGATACTTTTTTTATTTTACGAGTAAAATGAATCACCGGATATGCCACTAATGGAAGACCTAGAAAAATAATTAAAGAAAGTTTCCAAGAGACTGTGAAACAAAAGGTTAACGAAGCTATAATCGTAAACGGAGCTGAAATATAATTTGATAAAAATGAGTTTAAAGAAGAAGCGATCTGCCCTGCATCTCCCACAGCTCTCGATGTCAAACTGCCCAGATCATGCTTATGATAAAATGACAAAGGTAATGATTGAATATGCTCAAAATATTGTTGCCTTAAATCTCTTGTCACTCGAATCGATAAAATATTTGTTGAAAACCGCGATGTAAATAAGAAAATAGCTTTGAATATCGCAACAAAAACAAGCATGATAATCAAAGAAGCAAAATTTTGTTCAATATTGAGTTTTACAATCACTTTCGAAAGGAATCTATCCAAAAACTTTCCATTTTTCTGCTTTACCATATACATCGCAGCGGATTTTTTTGTAATCACCCCTTCATTTTTCTGATCAATCTGAGTCCATTTTTTTTGAATATCTTCTGGAGATATAGCGGATTCTTTTTTATCTTTATTCTCAAATAAAGCAAAGAAATCCGTCCCATTTTTTGCCAACACCCCTAAAGAAACCATTTCCAATTGGTTAGCAACTGACAGAAAAATTAATGAAAAAAGAGTGATAATCCCTAAAAGAAAATGCTTTCTATTTTTTAAAGCCGCGATGAGCAATAGTTTCATATTAAATAATTACCCGATTGTTTTTATTCAGGAGCATCATAACAGATTATGAAAAAAAAGAGAAAACAATCTATCACCTATCTAACACGAGACACATGATCAGCTATTTCATCAAAAGGCCTCTTCCTCCAGAAAAAAGGAAGAGGTAAAATTACTAAAAAAAATTTATATTAAATATATCAAAAAGAGAGACCTTCGAAAGCCCTTCATACCTAAGTAAACCTTCGCCCTCTTCGATAATATGATCACTCATAAATCTTTTGATTGGATTTTGAGTTTTTGAGCTACTATTGAATTTTTCTTCGCATCCTTAGAAGAATAGAAAAGGAAAAAGTTTTCAAAGAACATCTACAATAATCGATGATTAATCTCTAACAAAACGTGTGCTCCAGTCAAGAAACTCTTCTATTAACTCATTTTGTAATCTACCGTCTAGAAATTGAAAAATAGCAAGACCTCGATCAGATGCCGCGATAGCTATATCTCTACTTGTTTCCAGCAATCTATCGGAAACAAATTGAAGACAACATTGATAGTCTCTATCAGGATTAATAACCTTAATGGCCTCCAGAACGAATTCTTGATCATCTCTGAGTTTCTCACTAGCTTCCCTAAACCTGTAACCGCTCCTCTTAATTATAGCTAACATAAATACCCTATCTTCTACTAAAAATTCAGGAATAAAACTACAATCATAGAGACTCAAAACATTATCATTAATTTCCATCGCAGCAACTATAAAATCTCTATCATTCTTAAGATCATCACTTGCACAATAAATACTCTCAAAATTGATTTTAATAGCTGCAAGCATAAAATCTCTATCATTCTTAA
>DAOTHK010000016.1:0-18086 GCA_035447625.1 Chlamydiales bacterium | reverse complement strand
ACATAATTTAATAACTCAATCTTAAGAAAACATAGGAATATTCCTCTAGAGAAAAATAATCCAAAAAACCTTAAACCTCTTAAAAAGAATCAGATAAGAAATAAAACATCTAATTTTAATAAATCAAAATATTTATTTAAATTAAAAAAATAACTATAATAAAATAAAGAAGACTATTATTATACAATAATGAAAAAAATAAACAATTTAAATTCTACAAACTCTGATTATAATAAAAACAGATTTGCTTTTTCAAAAGCAACGGACAAACTTGTACAAGATATTACCTTTATTGGTGGATTTCAAAATAGTGGTTCATTAAATCAAAAAATCCCCCCCAGTCTTATAAATATTATTTCCGCTATCGCGCATTCCAAAATATTATCGGATGAACAACTTATTGCAGGAACAGAACAAATTGAAGATTTAAATCATAGAATTCATGAAGAGGGGCTATCATCCAAAGAGATCATTTCAAGAATTGAAGCGATTCTAGAACAATGGGCACAAGAACCTAAAACTCAATTATTGATCCATATAAAAGAATGGCTCATTCTTTTAACTCACCTCAAAAATGAAAAAACAAATGCAATTGCAACTCAATTAGATTTACTCACCCAAATCATTGAAAGAAAAAGTCTTTCCAATATTTATATCCGCAAGGCCTCTCAAATTCTTAGGGAGAATAAAGCCCTAATCCAGAGCAATAGCTTTGAAACCATAGATGCTATCGCGTTACTTCACGATCTAGAAAATTTAATCAAAGAAATCAATAAAGTTTAAAAAACAGATTGAATCAATCCTTGCTTTGCAATTCTTAAATCAATCACCTTTGTTTGAAAATATGTTTTCTGACTTGTTTTAGGAAAGTTTTCAACTTGTTTTAAGTAGTCTTTTTGCATTTTATCATAAAGAGCTAAAAAATTCCCAAGCTGCTCATAAATATTTTGACAACTTAAACGTACATACATAGGAAATACAAATTGATTTTTCAATGAGTCCTCAAAATGAATCACAATTTCCCTTTGCCCATAACTTTTCCTATGCATCTTTGATACATCTATCATCAAAATTTTCAAACTATCCCCTAATCTCTCTTTTAATGCAGACAAGATCTCAAGAGCAGTTTTTATCATTTTACCATCGATTTTTTCTCCCCACAGGAAATCTTCTTTTTCTTGAGAATGTATTTTTGGCAGATCAAAATTAAAATAATTTGGAAAAATATACCCTTTGGAATCCACACATGTATTTTCATAATCGATCAATAAAGCAACAGGTTCTTTGAAAAAGTACTTCACAATAATCTTATTGGGAGATCTTTTCATCACCTCCGCATATTCCATTCCAGGAACCTCTAAAAGCTTTTCAGAAAGCTTTTGACAATCCACATAATCATAATGAGTCTTATGAGGTTCAAGACCCAGCATTTTACAAAGAACTCCAACAGGCAGTTTGGCTTTGGAAAGAGGTTTTTGAATGATCATATTCACCAAATATTGAGGTTGCTTCAATCTTTGATGTTGATAATAACGATATAAAAAAAAGGCTGAAAAACAGGTGCCGGAGATTAATAGAATCGATAAAAAAATATAAAAAAGCCCTTTTTTAAAGCTCATTTATTTAACCTCTTTTCGCATACGACAAAAACTTGAAATAATCACTTCATCTAAAAGGGATTTAAATGAATATCCATTTTTTTCAAACATCTTTTGAAACATGCTAGTTGCAGTAAATCCTGGAATGGCATTGACTTCATTTAGGACCCACAACTTCTTATCTTCATTATAAAATAAATCCACTCTTGCAAAAGCTGAAAGATTCAATACCTTATAAATTGTTTCAACAATCTTTCTACCTTGTTGAAAAGCTTCTTCCTCTAAAGGAGCTGGCACAATATTTTTACATGCATGTTGCCCATATTTCCCTTGATAATCATAAAAAGAGCCATTTTCCTTTAAAATTTCACCTGGCAAACTAACTTGAAGATATTCAGCACCGATCACTCCAAATTCGATTTCTCTTCCAACAACTTCCTGTTCAATCAAAATCTGATTATCAAAATCAAATGCATAACGAACTGCTTCAACAAGCTCTTCCCTATTGACCACTTTTGAAATACCAATACTCGAACCTAATTGATTCGGTTTCACAAAAAGAGGATATTGCAGTTTTTGCTCTATAGATTCAATAGATTGTTCAGACCAATCATTTTTATCAAAAAAACAAAATGGAGCAATAGCAATACCGTATGCTTGACAAATCTGCTTTGTCTGCATTTTATTCATTGCAAGCGCCAAACTTGCATAATGAGCTCCCACATACGGAATTTGCAAAGTCTCTAAAAAGCCTTGCACCATTCCATCTTCCCCTTTTAAACCATGAAAAATTGGAAAACATAAATCAACATTTTCAAGTATTTCAAAAAGCTTTTTGGAATCTTCAATTTCAAACTGTCCATTTTTCAATATTTTCAAACAAGTGATCTCATAAATTTCAGAATCCAGATTTTGATAAATATTTTCGCAAGATTTTATGGAAATATCATGTTCAGGAGACTGCCCCCCATACAAAAGAAGAAGATTCTTTTTTTGAAAATTCTTTTCAAAATGATTGGAAAGCCTTTCTAAATAAGAACTACTGCCTCCAGCTCCTAAAGAGATCACAACATCGTATGGCTCTATTTCAACAAAAGCATTTTCAATTTCTTCTTTTGGATAATATTTTGCTTTCCCTTTCAAACAAGATACTAGATCATCAAGCGATTTAAATCCTGGAGACTCCCCTCCTGCATTATAAACATCTGTTGCAATAACAAAATCCGCCTCTTGCAATGCCTTGCAATAATCATCAAAAAAACGATCAAAGCGTGAATACCTATGTGGCTCAAAAAGAGCAACAATTCTTCTTTCCCTAACTTTTTTTCTAAGTGCTTTCACCGTCACTTCAATCTCTTTAGGATGATGCGCATAATCATCGATAAAATCAACTTGATGACACTGAGCAATCAGGTCCATTCTTTTTTGAACACCTGAAAAAGTTTTCAAAGCTTTTTGTATTTGCAACATCGATATCTTTTCTCCATACGCAATAGCAATAACAGGTAAGGAGTTCAAAACATTATACTGTCCTATTAGTGGAATAAATATTTCATGAAAAATTTGATCAAAAAGCCTAATCGAAAAAAGCATTCCATTATCTTTTTCACAAATATTGAATGCTTGAATATCTGTCTTATCAGAAAATCCGTATGAAATACCTTCTATATCCATCATTTGAAGATTTGGATCATCTAAGCAGAAATAGACTTTTTCACTTTTATTTGCAAACAGCTTAAAACTTTTTTTCAAAGTTTCAAAACTTTCCCAATAATCCACATGATCTTCATCCACATTTGTAATAATCGCCATTGAGGGATTCATTTTCAAAAAAGAACCATCGCTTTCATCTGCCTCGGCAACAAAATAATCGCTCATACCAAATTCAGCATTTGTCTGATAATTTTTTAAAACTCCTCCACAGGCATACGTAGGATTTTTACCACACTCTTTAAAGACATGAGAAAGTAGAGCTGTTGTCGTTGTTTTTCCATGTGTTCCAGCTACCAAAAGGCTTTTTGAATCTTTCAAAAGCTCACATAAAAGATCAGATCTGTGTTTCAATGAATGATTATTTTGAATCGCATAAGCATATTCCGGATTTTCTTTTTTCACAGCCGATGAATAAATGACCTGCATACCTTCTTCTAAGAAACTACTATCATGGGCAAGATGAACTTTTGCTCCTCTTGTTATCAAGGCTTGTACAAGCTTTGAATTTTTCAAATCCGTTCCTTGAACAACATGGCCTTGCTCTATTAAAATTTTTGCTAAAGCACTCATGCCGATTCCACCGATACCAATAAAATGATAATTCAAAGCCCCACCCCAACTTGTTTCACAATTTCATAAAGAGCCTTTGGCCCTTGCCGTTTTTTTTCTTCGTGAAAATTTGCAATATTTTGTTTATATGAATCAAGATCCTTTTGCATTTTTTCAATCGATTGGAAAAGAAGTTCTTCTGTTAGATTTTTTTCTTCAATAAGCTCTCCACCTAAGATGCTTTTAGAAAAAAGTTCAGCATTTTTCATCTGATGCTGCTCAGAAGCTTTTGGAAATGGAATTAAAATTGCCGGCACCAAATAGGATAAAAGCTCTCCGATAGTCGCCGCTCCCGCCCGACAGATGGCAAGATCTGCAACCAAATAAAGCTCACTCATATTTTGATAAAAATCTACTACATAACAAGGAACTTTCTTTTCTTCATATAAATTTTTTATATCTTCTACATTTTCCTCTTTGCCTAAAAGGTGAATCACCTGAAAAGGTTTTGAAAAAGATCTATTTTTTACAACATTTATAAAAGCTTGATTAATAGCACAAGAGCCTTGAGAGCCACCAAAAACTAAAAAAGTAAATAGATCTTTTTCAAGATTTAAAGAAGCATAATCAGGGACTAAATTTTGTTTTTGGTTCCAAGGCAAAAATGGCGTAAACACATGATTTGCATAGGGTCTTTCCAAAGGAAGCTGCAAGGCCACTTTTTTAGCTGTTTTATGAAAGAGCCTATTCACCTTACCCATCACGGCATTTGATTCAAAAAGAACCAAAGGAATGCGAAAAATCTTTGCTGCAACTTTTATTGGAAAGCTATGATAACTTCCAAATCCGACAACGACATGAGGATCGATTTTTTTCAAAAGTCTCAAACTTTGAAAAATCCCTTTCAAAATCAAAAATCCCGTCGTAAATGGCTTTTTCTTTTTCAAAGGAGAAGAGGTAATTTCATAGTAGGGAATATCATAATAAAAACAACTACGCCCTTTAATCCCCTTACCAATCAAAACAACCGTTGCTTTCTCTTTTTCCATCAAATCTTTTGCAAGCATCTGTGCAGGCAAAAGATGTCCACCGGTACCTCCGGCAGCAATTACAACTTTAAGCGGTTGCCTTGCTTTTTTCTTTTTCATATGCCACCTGAATAAGTAAAAAAATCGCCATAATATTCACAATCAAGGAAGTTCCTCCTTGGGAAAAGAAAGGAAGAGTTACTCCCTTACTTGGTAAAAGACCAGATACTACACCTAAATTCAAAAAGCCTTGAAAAGTAATTAGAAAAGTAATGATGGTCGCTAAATAAAAACCTTCGATTTCTCTTGCTTTAACAGCTATATAAAAGCCGCCTCCCGCAATAATCATGTAGAGAATAATCATAAAAGAAATTCCCAAAAAGCCAAATTCTTCTGCAAATATTGCCGCAATATAATCACTTCTAGCTTCCGGCAGATAATTCAATTTTTGAAGACTTTGCCCAAGCCCTTTTCCAATCCCTCTTCCAGATCCTGCCGCAATTTTTGCTTGATATGGCTGATGCCCTTTTCCTAAAATATCTTCTTCTGGATGCAGATAAACACGAATTCTTGACCTTACATGAGGCATATTATATCCGGCGATAGAACCGACCGTTGTTAAACACAACAAAGGAAGAGCCCAGTAAATAAATTTGACTCTCATTAGGAAAAAAAGCATTACTAAAGTCGACATAATGATAATACAAGTACCATTATCAGGTTCAAATAAGATCAAAGAAAGAGTCACTCCAATTGTAAAAAGTATTTTCAGTAAAAACTTAAAATTCACACTTTGAATGGGAACTTCACTTAATCGATTTGCAAAATAAAAAGGGATAATAAATTTTGCCATCTCCGATGGCTGAATCGTAAATCCGCCAAAACGAATCCATCTTTTAGCTCCATTGAGTTGCTGACCTATTCCTGGGATAAAAACTAAAATCAACATAATTGAAACAAAAAGCATCAGCCAAGGACTTAAACGAAAAATAGCTTTATAACCAATTTTCCAAACAAAAAGGCCTAGAAAGAAGCCTAACATTGCGAAAAGCACCTGTTTAAAAAAGGCTGCATGAGTATCTATTTCAAGCAAACGATCCAAAACCTCAGCACTCGAGGTATTGAATACCATCACAAACCCAAAAGAAAGTAAAATACCGACAGCGAGGATAACTACAAATGAAGTTTTATTCATCTTATCGAATTCGCAATTTATCACCGGGTTTTATCCGACGAGCCTTCTTCTGATCCAAGTTATTCAATTTCAAAAGCTCTTCAACTCGCAGATGATGCTTCATTGCAATAGTCCAAGGATTATCGCCACATTTAACCGTATAATATTTCTCTTCTTGTTGAGGTTTCTGCACAGCTGTTTCTTTGACAGCAACAATTTCGGCAGGCTCAGGTAATTTTAATTTCTGATTAATCTGTAAAAGTGATGTAGAAAGCTGATTCAACTGCATAATTTTTTCAACAGTTGTTTTATTTCTTTTCGCGATGAGATCCAAAGAATCCCCTTTCTTTACAACATGTTCTTTTAAAATTTCAGTTTCCTTTTCAACGATTTTTTCTTCAATCACAGGAGGCAAAACATGTGCTATTTCTTCTTCAACAATAATTTTTTCTTCAGGCAAATCAATTGCCATATGAACTACTTCTTTAGTAGGTATGATAGGTTCTGCTTGAAGGTGTTGAGCCGCTAAATAAGAAGATTCTTCCAACACTTTTTCCTTTGAAGTGATAGCAAAAACAAAAAGTCCGGCAAGAAGACATGCATTTATTAATGCGGAAGCTACAATTACATCTCTTTTGCTCATACAAGCTCCTTTTTTAACTCTCTTACGTATTGTTTAAATAGGTTCCCCCTCTCTTCATAATTTGCAAAATCATCCAAACTTGAACAACCAGGAGATAAAAGAACTGTATCATCTTTTACAGCAAAAGTTGAAGCTTTTTTTACAGCATCCAAAAGATCAGTTGCTTCAACCATATCATAATGATTGAGCTGACTTTTAATTTTCTGCCCTCCCTTACCCATTAGAATAACTTTCTTCACCTTATTAAAATCGGGATGATTCCATACGGAATAATCCAATTTTTTATCATCACCGCCTGCAATCAAAATAATCGGAGAAAAACACTCTTTAAGAGCAAATAATGTGGAAGCTGGATTAGTTGACTTACTATCATTAATCCAACGAGCTCCTAAATAAAAATCGACATGTTCGATACGATGAGAAGGTTTTTTAAAACTTTTTAAAGCCGTTTGAATCTGCTCTTGACCAACGCCAAAATGTTTTAAAAGAGGAACAAGGAAATCAATCTCCTTTTCACCATCCACAATGGAACATGCAGCATCATTTAACTGAAAGTTCTCAGCTGTGTTATTATCCACAAACAAATTTTTAGGATCTTTCATCAGATCCAATAATCTTAATTTTGCTTCAGCATAAGATTGAAATGAAGTATAACGATTCAAATGATCAGGAGTAATATTTAGCAATAGGGCAAAATCAATTTTTTTAGAAAAAGTTTTCTCAAGTTGATAGGAACTTAATTCCAAGACAACAATCTTTTTTTCTTTTTTCATCAAATGAGAAGTTAATGTTTTTCCAATATTACCCAAAGATACAGCAGGCATGCCAAACATATTCAAAACATATGTGATCAATTCAGTCATAGTGGTTTTCCCATTTGTCCCAGTCACTGCAATACAAGGAGCATCTAAATACCGAAAACCCAGTTCAATTTCACTAATTATTTCGCATGAAGAATTTTTTGCTAATTGAAAAATTAAATGGGAATTTGGAACACCTGGAGAAACTACGCAAGTGTCAAAAAGATTCAAATCAAGATCTTCTTTTTGAAGTTTTTCAATCCCTGCTTCTTCAAGTTTTTTTAAAAAACTTCTATCAACTTTTTCCCAAGAATCATCAAAGCAAAAAACCTTTTTCTTAAGGCTTTTTAAGAAAAGAGCCGCATCAATTCCAGTTTTTCGAATTCCAACTATTAATACTCTTTCCATAAGCTTCTTCTATTGAAATTTTATTGATCCGATTCCAATAAAAGCTAGCAAAAGGGAAATGATCCAAAAACGCACTACAACTTTGGTCTCCGGCCAACCTTTATATTCGAAATGATGATGCAAAGGAGAACATAAAAAAATACGTTTTTGGTTTCGATAACGATAGCTTAATACTTGCAAAATCACAGAAAGAGCTTCTGCTACAAATACGCCTCCGACAACCGCCAGAAGAATCTCTCTTCTCAGCATTATGGAAGATAATCCAAGAACTCCTCCAAGAGCCAAAGATCCGGTATCACCCATAAAAATTTGTGCTGGATGTCCATTATACCATAAAAAACCAAGACAAGCTCCTATCATTGCACATAAATAGATTGCTATTTCTCCGCTACCCTCTATGTATAAAAGATTGAGATACCGAGAAAGCTCAAAATGATTCGATAAAAAGGCAAATAATGCAAAAACCGCTGCAACCATAATTAAACAACCGGCAGCAAGACCATCCAACCCATCCGTCAAATTCACAGCATTCGAAGTTCCAACAATCACAAAAATACCCAATATAAAAATCAAAACAGTTCCAACAGTTTTAGGGAACACTATGGGCTTTTTCATAAAAGGAATATAAAGTCTTTGGTAAGCTTCATTTTCTTGCAAAAATACCGCTTCATGATGCTCTAAAGATTTAACTATCATCGGCTTAATCTTCAACGAAGGAAAGCTCTGTTGAACTTTGGATATAAAAAAAGGAGATAAGACTAAAATTGAAATCATCAATTGCATCAACATTTTGACTTTCGGACGAATACCTTTGGAATTTTTATACTTTAACTTGTAGTAATCATCTATACCACCAACTATACCCAAACCAACTGTTACAAATAATAATGCCCATGTATAAAACCTTGTCAAATCCATCCATAGAAAAAGAGAAATACTCATGGAAAAAAGGATTAAAATACCTCCCATTGTAGGAGTCTCCTTTTTTTTCTGATGCAACTTTGCAAGCAAAGGGCACTCGGCACTAGAGCGAATTTTTTGACCTATTTTCAACTGATATAATTTACGTATAAAAAAAGGCCCACAAAAAATTGTTAAAAGCAAGGTCGTTAAAACCGACATCACCATTCTTGTGGACAAATAAAAAAACACATGAGGAACTTTAATACCCCAGGAAGAAAACAAATTTAACATCAATTCAAACATTATTACGCTCTATTATAACTCGCCTTTCTTAGAATAACGATCTGAAAAAAAAGGTTCAAAAGAAAAAAAATTTTCTAGTCCCATAGACCTAGATCCTTTCAATAAAATTTGATCTTTTGCCCTAACAATATCTTTCAAAAAAAAAGCTAAATTTTCAATAGAATCAAAATGTTTTTTCCGTTTTTGAAACTTATCAAATGCCCATTTAGCATCCTGTCCATAAGTAAGCAAAATATCAGCAATATCATTTGCTTTTTCTCCAACATCTTCATGTAATTTTTTAGAAAAATCGCCCACTTCCTTCATGTCTGCTAAAATTAAAATTCTGCGTCCTTCTCTTTTTTTAAATTCATCCATCGAAGATAAAACAGATTCATAAGAGGCATTGTATGCATCAAAAATAACTTCGAAATCTTTTATCTTATGCAAATCAAACCGCATCTTTGGAATCTTCAACTCTTGCATTTTTAATTCAATCTCTTTCCAAGTCATTCCGTATAAATAAGCAGCAATCGCTGCAATTGCCGCATTTTCCATAAAATGTTTCTGATCGAAAGGCAAAGAAAACAGCATTCTTTGGTTTTGATAAATAATCTGCAATTGATAATCCATGGATTGAATATAAAAATCCGCCCTAGCATCTTTTGCTGAAAAGGAAAAAACTTTCGCCTCTTGGAGTTTATTTTTCCATTCATGCGGTACAATCACTATTTCTGAATGCTTTGCAATCTTCATTTTTTCTTCAAAAATCGCCTCTTTGGATCCAAAATTCTCAATATGAGCATGGCCAATTCCTGTAATTATTGCAATTTTCGCAGGAGCGATCTTTTGAAGCTTATCCATTTCTCCTTTTTGACTCACCCCCATTTCTAAAACAAAAAGATCTCTTTCTTGACGTTGCATATTCAATAATGCTAAAGGAAGCCCTATCTGAGAATTCGCATTTTCAGGTGTTTTGGCAACTTTATATAACCCTGACAGGATTGTACTTAAAAATTCTTTCACCGAAGTTTTTCCAAAAGATCCAGTAATAGCGATCACATCCCTATCAATTGTTTTTTTTGCCATATTCTGCAAATATTCTAAAACATCCGGAACCAAAACCTGTTTGAGTTCTTGTAAATCAGCACGATAACAATCATCAAGAATTACAGCCCCATAAGCTTTTTTCTCAGAAATTTCATCTAAAAAATCATGCCCATCAACTTTTTCTCCGGGCAAGGCAAAAAAAAGAGACCCCCTTTTTACCTTCCTGCTATCTACCTGAAAATCAATTACTTGAGAAAACTCATTCATATTTACTTCATTTATTCAAATATAACTTTCTACATTATCCCATAGGAAAAATATTCTCCAGACTAAAAATCAATAAAACAAATACCTTATATTAAATAAATAAAACCCAATTTAGTTTAAAAAAAAACAATATTATGTTAAAATAATATTAATAAATATTTAAAAGGTAATAATATGTCTTCATCTCTTCAGTCGCCACAAGATAGACTTATACGTCCATCCCAAAAACCATCAGCAGAATTCGATATCTCTTTACAAACCCAACCCCAAGACATGGTAATTTCAGATGTTGCAAGAGTGACTTTTGCTGGAAAATATACTAGCCTAACAGTGCATAATTATGGTCAACAAGAGGATTCCTCTGCAATTCAAGCATTGAAACTTTCTTTACCCGCCTTTAAGGACAGAACTGCCGCATATGAGTTCATTACTAACCTAGCCCTTCAAATTGTTGAGCACTCCTGCGAAGGAGTCAATGAAAAGAATCTAACTGAAGACACTGAAGAAAATCAAAAGCTCAAAAAATACCTAAAACTTCTAAAAGATGAAAAAATTTATTCCATCTATGTCACAAAAGATTTTTCAGTAAAAATCACCACCTATAATAATGTAAAAATCACTATTTCTAGAGATGAAATTAATACAGGCATCATGAATCATCATGAAAAAGGACTCCTTTTAAAAGGTGAAACATCAACTAATGCCGCTAAGATTTCTCAAGCTCTTACTGAAGCAAGATCAACCTTATTTTTCGATGAAAGCCTTCTTCCTTTTAGAAAAGAGGCTCCTACTCCACCTTGTTCTGATTTAGAATATGAAAGCGATGATGATTATACTGGATATCAAACAGCCTCAGCACCCCCTTCTCTAACTCCAGCATCTGCAGGAAGTTCCGATGAATTACATCACAGAGAGGAACCTAGCTCAGTTTTAACTTCTCCATCTGACTGGGCAAAAAGTCCCTTAACTCCCACAATTTCAGATTCTGAAACAGATTCATCCAGACAAGAAATATTTCCTAGAAATTTCACACCCTTATCTCCCGATGACTCAGATTCAGAAGATGAAATTGATGGAATTCACATAAAAAGAAGCCCCTCTCCCCGCATAAGTGATAGTGAAACTGATAGTGAGACTGAATATTACTCATTTTCAGCTTCTACACCTGAATGGGTAAAAGAGCCCTCCCTCCGGTAAATAAAGATAAAGTTGATCCAAGCATTTTCATACCTCTTTCTCAACTATTGGAAGATTATGAATAAGAGATATATTTCGATAATATTTCTTAATAATGAGAAACTTTGAAACTTATCAAAACAACCCTTACAAAAAAAACAGCAACAAGTTAGAAAAAAAAATACTATTCGTATAAATCATAATTTTTTTTACTACTCCTGTATTCAAGAATTTCCTCATTCAACAAAAACTTCTGATTGACCCTATTTATACTTTTACGCATAATTAACAACTTTTAAAGCTGGTGGCATAGCCAAGTGGTAAGGCCGTGGCCTGCAAAGCCTCTATCCTGAGTTCGAATCTCAGTGCCACCTTTTTTATTTTTAAATATTTCTTATGCTTTACCTTATTGCAACACCTATTGGAAACTTAAAAGACATCACTTACCGTGCTGTTGAAACCATGAAAATCTGTGATTATATCTTATGCGAAGATACCCGCATAAGTTCTATTCTATTAAAGCATTACGAAATCAAAACTCCTCTTAAAAGCTATCATAAATACTCCGAAAGAAAACAATTGGAAAAAATCATTTCTGATCTTAAAAATGGCATGACAATCGGTCTTATCTCGGATGCAGGAACCCCTGGAGTATCCGATCCCGGAAAAATACTCATCTCGATGATTGATCAAGAGAAACTTCCCTACACCTCTCTTCCAGGACCATCCGCTTCAATCAACGCATATTTGTTATGTCCTTTTCAAAAAGAAAGATTTCAATTCATTGGTTTTTTACCAAAGAAAAAAAATGAAAAAAACAGAGCTCTTTTAAAAGCTGTCCATTTTAATGGATTAACTATCGCCTATGAGTCTCCTCAAAGAATTAATGAAACTTTAAAAATGATCCAACATAATCCAAATATTTGCATTTGCAGAGAAATGACAAAAAAATTTGAAGAGATCCTTGTTGGAAAATCTCAAGACCTGTTAAAAAAAATATCCGACAAACCAATAAAAGGTGAAATCGTTTTGATCATCGAAGGAGATTCCTTCCAAGGATCGGATGATGTTACAATTGAAGATTTAATCATGCAATTGCAAGAAGAAGGGTTTCCTTTAAAAGAAGCCATCGCAATTGCTGCAAAAATAAAAAAAGAACCTAAAAAAAATATTTATAAAAAGGTACACCTGCAATGATCATCATCACTACAGCTCTTTACGAAGAAGCAAAACCTATTATCCTAGCCTACAATCTAAAAAAGAAATGTGAAAAAACACCTTTTGAAATTTTCACTTCCAATAATATTGTCTTAGTTATTACAGGTGTTGGAAAATTAGCAGCAGCTACTGCTACCGGTTATATTTTAACAATATATCCAAAACCTCAGGGTATTATAAATATTGGCATTGCAGGTCACAAAGAAAGTCCTATCGGCACAATTTTTACTGTGGATAAAATCATCGACGAAGCTTCCAGCAAAAGCTATTATCCATCTTTTGTTTATACACCCTCCTGTGAAGGACTATCCTTAATGACCAAAGATTTTATCTGTAAAAATTATCCTCAAAATACTCTTGTGGACATGGAAGCTTCCGGATTTTTTGTAGCAGCTTCTAAGTTTATTTCCATCGATTATATCGCTATCTTAAAAGTCGTTTCCGATAATCAATCCAACAATGTAGAACATGAAAAAAAACAAAAAATATCTTATTTAATCAAACCTCATCTTTCTCACATCGATCATCTCATGAAAGAAATGGAAGAACTTGATTCATTGGAAAAGACTGAAGAAATCTCAACATCTGAAGCAGAAAAAAAGTTTCATTTCACCATGAGTGAAAAATATCAATTAAAAGATATTTTGGAAGAAATTGATTTATCGAAAGAAAATAAAAATGCAGAACAAAACCTTTCCAAAAGCAAAGAGTCCAAAGAATTGATTGCGGCATTGAAAGAAAAAAAGAAGGCTATGAAATTCTCTATATGATCCTGATCATCTAGATTTTCACAAATAAAACATAAAATTGATTTTCTGAACCCCCTATCACCTTGCAAAAAACAAAATAATCTCATTACAATATGTTTTATTAAACAAACAATCCGGCATTTATGGATAACTCAGTTTTTGAATATTATGAAGAAGCGCTAATCAAATTACTAAAAACAGCTTTTCAAGAAGATCATATTTTCCAAGATATCACATCAATTTGTTGTATCGATCAAGGAGCTCATGCTAAAGCAAACCTACTTCTTAAAGAAAAAGGAATTGTCTCAGGCCTTATCTTCATCAATACAATTCTACAAACCTACGATTCAGCTCTTTCCGTAGAATTACATACCGAAGACGGCATTGAATATCCTGAAAAAACAATTCTTGCAACTATTGAAGGTCCTCTTTTATCTATTCTTGCCATCGAAAGATTATTACTGAACTTTTTGCAACATTTAAGCGGAATTTCTACGCAAACTCACAAATGCGTAAAACTGATTCGAAATACGAATTGCGAAATTTTAGACACACGAAAAACTCTTCCTGGAATAAGGATTTTTCAAAAATATGCTGTAAAAATGGGCGGAGGATCCAACCACCGCATGAATCTGGAAGATCAGATTCTAATCAAAAACAACCATTTACATTATCTTGAAAAAACACATAAACATCCTGTCTCCTATGCAGTCAAAAAAGCCAAAGAACTTTATCCGGATAAATTCATAGAAATCGAAGTACAAAACGAACAGATGTTTATGGAAGCGAAAGCAGAAAAACCCAATGCCATCTTGCTGGATAATATGTCCTGCGATGAAATCAAAAGATGCGTCGAATTAAATTTTGAAAACATCTACCTTGAAGCATCTGGCGGTATTACATTAGACAATCTTTTGAAATATGCTCAGACAGGCGTCAATGGTGTTTCCATGGGTGCATTAACACATTCTGTGAAAGGTCTCGATATTTGTTTAAGAATAGAATAGGACAATTCAATCTATGTCAATAAAATCTAAACAATTCTTATTTGATGATGCCGCTAAAAAGAAACTTTTTGAAGGAATTGATCTTGTTGCAAAAGTTTTAACACCTACTTATGGCCCAAAAGGGCGCAATATCGGCATATTGGACTTTGGATTCCCCTCCATTACATCGGAGGGATATAAAGCTTTAAAAGAAATCTCCTTATCAGATCCATTTGCCAACATGGGAGTCGACTTCTGCAAAGAACTTGCCAAAAGCATTCAAGAAAAAACAGGAGATGGAACAACCCTTGCCATTCTTCTTTTACACAGCATCTTAAAAGAATCCCTAAAATTAGTAGCCACAGGTTTCTGTCCGATTACCCTGCAAAATGAATTTTCAAAAGCATCCAATAAAATTCTTTCAAAATTGCAATCTTTCAAACACAACTTATCTGATAATAAAACTTTATCAAATATTGCCTCAGTTGCCTCTCACAATACCGAAGACGTTGGACAAATAGTTGCAAAAGCCTTTGATGCTATCGGAAAAGAAGCCATGATTTCTTTACTGACAACAGATAATCTTGACACAAAGCTTGAAATTCATCATGGGATACAATTTCAAAAAGGGTATGCAAGCAATTCTTTTGCAAACAACGATCAAACACTTGAAGCAACTTTGGACAATCCAAAAATTTTAATTACAGATGAGAAAATCGAATCCATCTATCAACTACTTCCTCTACTTGAAAATATTGCCATGCGCTCCGAAAAAATTCTAATCGTTGCTAAAGGTTATTCCTCTGAAGTTCTTTCCTTTCTTACCCAAAATAAGAAACAAAATAAACTTCAAGTCGCAGCAACCACAGCTCCCGATCTCGGTGATAAAAAAATAGAATTTTTCCAAGACCTATCTTTAGTCACACATGCCACATTTATTTCAAAAAATCTAGGACTTTCATTGTCTGATATTACCGAAAAAGATTTAGGATTCTGTGAAAAAGCCATTTTATCAAAAACCAAAACTTTTTTGATGTTAAAAGATCAAAACTTATCTCATGCTGATCATAAAATCAAACAATTACAAAACCTCAAAAAGAAAATAAGCGATGTTTCCACCATCAAAAAAATCGATGAAAGAATCGCTTTTTTAAACGGTACAATTGCACAAATTCTTATTGGAGGAACTTCTGATTTCGATATCAAACAGAAAAAATCGCTTTTCGAAAAAGCCATTGTTTCCACTAAATCAGCCATTGAAAGTGGTTTTGTAATAGGTGGCGCCATGAGTCTTTTTTACACCTCGATTCATTTACAAAATCAAGAAGAATCCTTAGGAGAAAAAATCCTTTTGAATGCCATTAAAACTCCAGCCTCTATTCTTCTTATGAATGCAGGTTTTGAAAGCGTGGAAATTTTAAATAACCTTACTGAGCTCAATGATCATACAATGGGATTTGACGCTTTTGAAAACAACCTATGTAATTTCATTGAAAAAGGAATTTTAGATCCTTTTGAAGTTGTTGCAAACAGCTTTACAAAAGCTGTAACAACAGCTAGCTTAATTCTTCTTTCAGAAACACTTATTAAAGAAAAAAGAGAATAAATCCTTGTATCAAGATTTGAATTTTTCTATATACGAATACTCTTACAAATTGGTATAACCAAAAAAAATTTTATAGGTTGCTGTCATGAAAAAACTTTTCTTTCTTCCTTTTTTACTTCTTTTATTTTCATTTACATACAATGAAAAATTTTCCGATACCAAATGGCTAGAAGAACATTCTATGATACAACATGCAAAAGAAATCGACGCTACGTTTTCCGGAGAAAAAATCCAATGGCAATATCCATATGGCAAACCAAAACCCGTTGAATTTGTATCAGAGGCATCCGTTTGGTTTACCGCCTATCCTCTTTCTACCATCACCAAAAACGACGAATCAGTATTGCAAGCTTTAGGATCTGAAAAACTTTGGAAATTTTTCCAGGAAATCGGCATCGAAGCGATTCACACAGGTCCTATGAAACTTGCAGGTGGTTTCGAAGGAAAAAAACGCACTCCTTCCATTGATGGAGGATTCGACCGCATTGCATATACTATCGACCCAACCTATGGTTCTGAAAAAGATTACCATCAGATGAAGGCAACCGCTGCAAAATATGGCGGATGTGTCATCGGAGACATTATTCCAGCCCACACAGGTCGTGGCGCAGACTTTCTATTAGCACTGCAAAACTATAAATCCTATCCGGGGCTATACCACATCATTGAAATCAACGAAGATGACTGGAACATCCTACCCAATGTTCCTGAAAACGAACTTTCTATCAATTTAAAACGCTACCATGTTGATCAACTTTCAAAAAAAGGATACATCGTCGGTAGACTTGAACAAGTAATTTTTTTCCAAAAAGGAATCAAAGAAACCAATTGGGATGTTACACGCCCCATCCTCGGCGCTGATGGAAAAAAACGCAGATGGGTTTATCTTCATTACTTCAAATCTGGCCAACCTTCTTTGAATTGGTTAGATCCTACTATGAATGCCAATAAAATCATCAACACCGACATCACTCATTCGATTCGCTATCTCGGATGCAGAGCGGTACGTTTCGATGCCACACCTTTTTTAGGAATCGAAAGAAAGGCAAATTCACGCATTGCCATTTCCACCCATCATCCTTTAGCACTTATCAGTACAAGCCAAATTGCTATGATGACTAGAAAATTAGGAGGCTATTCTTTTCAAGAATTAAACTCTCCAATCGATTCCATTCACTCCTATATGCAATTCGGTCCCGATTTATCTTACGACTTCATTACAAGAGCTCCTTATCTTCATGCTATTCTCTTTCAAGACCCTTCTTTACTTAAAATGATGATAAAACGTGCGAAAAACAAAAACCTTCAACAATCAATACTTGTCCACGCTCTTCAAAACCATGATGAATTCAATACAGAATATGTTGAATTTCACGAAAATCCCAAAGAATATTTCTTATATAAAGGAAAAAACATTTTAGGACAGGATCTATTTAAACAAATTAAAAATAAAGAAGATCAACTGCTTTATTCCAAAAAATATAATTTATACAGCAATAATGGGCCTTGCACAACCATGGTTGGCATTGCGGCAACTGCTTTAAATATTCAAGATTTAAGTCAAATCACAAAAAAACAAAAAGAAGAAATCACAAAAATCCACCTTCTTGCCACCGCTTTCAACGCACTGCAACCAGGCGTCTTTGCTCTTTCCGGATGGGATCTTGTCGGAGCCTATCCTCTTGATGAAAAACAAATTGAATCACTATCAGATGATATGGACAAACGTTGGGCTAATAGAGGAGCTTATAACCTTTTAGGAGACACAAATAACCAACAATCAAATGTTTCAAATATTCCTAAAGCACAAATGTTATATGGCTCACTACCAGAGCAGCTTCAAGATAAAAATTCCTATTGCTCCCAGCTTAAAAAATTGCTCCAAGCACGCAAACAACATAAAATCATGCACTCCCAATTTTTAGAGCTGCCTACA
>DAOTHK010000015.1:0-19097 GCA_035447625.1 Chlamydiales bacterium | reverse complement strand
AAAAAGCCCTGTAGACACGCTCATCAAACACAAATATTTAAAGTCCATTAAAATAGCTTCAGATGAAAATTGTCTTTTTTTAGATGATGAATATTTTCCATCCCAACCCAAATCATTAAACAAATACCAACAAGAATCCTTTGATAAAATCAGCCAGGATATCGAAAAAGAAAAATTCTCCACCCATCTTATTTATGGAGTTACCGGAAGTGGAAAAACTGAAGTCTATATGCAAGCGATTCAAAAAGCTCTAGATATGGGTAAAAGTGCCATCATGCTCGTTCCTGAAATTGCCTTAACTTCTCAGACAATCGAAAGGTTCAAAGCACGTTTCCAAAATCGACTAGCCATTTTACATTCCAAACGTAGCCAGGGAGAAAAAAACAAAGCGTGGCAAGAAGTTTTTGATGATGAAGCCAAAATCATCATAGGAGCACGTTCGGCTATTTTTGCACCTGTCAAAAATCTTGGAATTGTCATCGTCGATGAAGAGCATGACTCCTCATATAAACAATCCGAAGAGATGCCTACCTACAATGCAAAACATATCGCAGTCATGAGAGGGCAAAAACATCATTGTCCGATTGTACTTGCCAGTGCAACTCCCAGTATCGAAAGCTATCATAAAGCATTGAACAAAAAATATTTACTTTCCATTCTCCCTAATAGAGCTACCTCCTCTTCCTTGCCAAAAGTACATATTATCGACATGAAAGAAGAGCTTCAAAAGATGAAATGTTTTTCACATTTTTCTCAAAAACTTCTAGATGGTATCAAAAAAAGATATCTTCTTGGAGAGCAAACAATCCTCTTTTTGAATAAGCGGGGTTACCACCGCTTTTTAATCTGTAAAAAATGCGCAAACAAACTGAAATGCCCCCACTGCGATATCTCTTTAATCTTTCATAAAAAAGAATCAGCCCTCTCCTGCCACAGCTGCGGTTATACCATAGCACCCCCAAAAACATGTCCTGCCTGTGGCAATAACGAATATATGCAATACCAAGGTTTTGGGACAGAACATGTCGAAGCTTCTTTAAAAGCAATATTTCCAGATATCCGTACCCTACGTATTGATGCCGATACTACAAAAAATAAAAACAGTCATGAGATGCTTCTAAAGCAATTCCGCTCAGGAAAAGCAGATGTTTTAATCGGTACGCAGATGGTTGTCAAAGGATTACATTTTCCTTCCGTATCACTTGTAGGAGTTCTAAATACAGATGGAGCATTGAATATTCCTGATTTTCGCTCCTCTGAGAACGTCTTCAGTCTAATCACCCAAGTTGCCGGACGTGCCGGCAGAGAAGAGATAGAAGGAGAAGTAATCATTCAAACCTTTCATCCCGATAATTCTACTATCAAACTTGCCGCCACTCAAGATTATGAAACATTTTATGAAACCGAAAATGAATCACGCGAACTTTTCGACTACCCTCCTCATTCGGGAATGATTAAAATTGTTTTTTCAGGAAAAGAAGAAAAACCTACCGAAAATCTTTTGGAGGAATTCAAAAAGCTTATACTTGAAAAAATCAGTCATGAATATAAAGTACATCCCGTAATGGCCTGTGGCAGACATAAAACAAAAGATTATTTTCGCTTTCAATTCATTATCCGCGGCAAACAGATCTTTCCTCTTTCAAGACTTCTTAAAACGATTTTAAAAACTTTCAAAAAACCATCCACTTTAAAAGTACTGATCGATGTTGATCCACTCAATACTTTTTTCTAAAAAAGTAATAAAAAATCCTTTTACAAAATAATTTCTATTATTTACATATGATTAAAAATATGGTAAAATAAAGACCTAGGAAGGTCAGATTGCATAACAACAATTCACCTCCTAGATAGACTTTAAAATAATATTTATAATAATAAAAAAGGTTTAATATATGATAGAAAACAATTTTCAATTCCCTTCAAAGGATTTATTGGAAATCAACAACCTATCGAACCGTATTGACCAAGTCTCCAGCATCATCTATGGAAAAACATATTCTTTAAAAGATGCACGCTCTTGTGAACAAGAACTTCTAAAAATCCAGGAAACAGCCCAAGCAATTTTCAAAAATCCTCTTTTATCTCCCGAAGCTAAAAACTTGGAAGAACGAACTCAAAATACATTTTTAGAAATGCAAAAAGTTGAGGAAGAAAAGATTCAATCCGATTTATATCTTTTAGAATCTTATCACGAAGTTTTTAAAGAACTGGATCAGATTGATATCCATTTTTCCATTCTTTCATTTGAAGAAATCGAAAGTAAACTAGACAGAATCGAAGAAAAACTTGAAAACCTCAACCAGAAATTTACATTTAATCGTAAAAAATTTGAAAAAATCAGAAAAGACTGCAAAGACAAATTACAACGTCTTAGTTTTCTTGCAGCATTCCCTATCTTTTTAGAACTGGATAATACCGCCTACCATTCCAATTTTGCCAATATGGCAAAAGATGATAGACAACTGCAAATCATCGAAGAAGCAAAGCAAATGCAAAAAATTGCTTTTCTTGCCTATAAGAGAAAAACTGAAAAAGCTCTCTATTTGCTGAACCAACTCTCTCCAGAAATTCTGCATCGCATCAATCAACACTTATTTACATCCTCGCAAATAACAACGGCTACACTTGATGAAACATCGATTGGCAAACTACCACAAGCAACCGCAATTCATTTAAGTGAACTACTTTTTAATTAATTTTTTTGAAAACCAAATATCCTGTTGCTCTTTCGCCTGCATGATGAACATTTCTGATCCCTCAATCCAAAATGGATGATTTAAATCTTTCTTCGAAGACATCACAACATCTAAAACGTGTGCTTTTGGATCAATTTGCAAACAAAGATTTTGCAAAGGAATTGGGGTGGCATTGATTAAAAGATCATAATCAACTTCTTTCAAGTCCGTGTATGAGAGATCTCCTTTATTTGAAGGAGATCTCGATATAAAATAGATTTTTTTTGTTAATGGCTTCAAAACTTGTGCAATCGAACAGGCTGTAGATCCCGTCCCTAAGACACATACCTTTTTATCTTTTACATCCAGATGCTTTGAAAGAGCTTTTAAAGCACCTATCCCATCCGTATTCCCAGCAAGATAACTATCTTTATCTTTTTTCAAAGTATTGACTCCTATCTTTTCATAGGATTTGGAATTAAAAAAAGAGGAAGCCTCTTTTTTAAAAGGATATGTAATACTAAAGCCCTCAAAAGGAAAATAAATAGACTCTTTCAAAAATTCTGAAAGTTCCTCTTCCTTAAGTAAAATTTTCACATAGACAGCATTATGATTCTCTTTTTCAAATACACCATTATGAAAAAGATGTCCGATACTTTGCGATATAGGATTTCCAAGCAAGCCATAGATCTTCGTCTTTTGATTCAACTTTTTAAAACGATAAATCCTATGATAATCAACTGCACAAATTTGCTGATCTACTCGCATTTGATCATCAAATGCAGCATAAGTCATAGAGCTATTGAAAATTTTTGCAATCACCCTGGTAAAAACACCATATTCACCCATAGCAAAACAGATAAGTGGAAAATCATTATGCCATCTTAAAAAATCGAGCAGTTTCAAAGATTCTGTTGCAGATCTAGCTTTTGCAACGATTTTATAATAATCAGCATGAAATGCTTTCATTTTTTCAAAAAGACTCTCTATATCAAAATCAGCTCTTTCAAAATTATGATAAGAAAGAATCACTTTCATATTCGGATAATTTTCTCTTACATAAAATACAAGAGATTTTGAATCGGGATATTCAATATCAACATAAGAAAAGCCACATTCCAATAACCTTTTATAGAAAAAAGGGCGTTTTTCATAATCTTTTTGATCGATTTTCAAAATGCAAGGTTTTGAAACAGTTTCCATCGCTTGTGTCAAAACATTTTCATCGATATCGATCAAATCCATCCTGAGTTCAATAAGATCAACAAGAGGTATAAAATGCTCTATCTGCATATTTAAGCTTTTTATATCCGGCCCTGTAGCCGTTCCAATAAGCATCTTTTTAGCCAAGCCTTTTATTGAATTCTAAAATTGCATTTTCAATCTCATCATATGTTACAGGATGCGAAAAACAAGATCCGTTTACAATAGGCTTTCCTATTTTTTCCAATAAAACAATATGCACATGCTCATTTTTATTTTTCTTATCTAACTTCAAAAAAGATTTCAGCCTCTCAAAATCCAATGGAAACAAAGGTAAAAACCACCCTATCAAATCGCAGATTCTTTGAAGATCTTCATATGGTAAAACAGCCTTTTGATATGCGATTATGCCTTCTATTATCATTCCGATTCCGACAGCCTCTCCATGAGTCAGCTTTAAGCTATACGCTTTTTCCAAAGAATGCCCCAAAGTATGTCCAAAATTTAAAAGCTCGCGAATCCCTTTTTCATACGTATCTTTCAAAACAACTTTTTGTTTAAATTCCATACTTTTAAAAATCATATCGAATGACATTTCATCTATTCGATCCAATTTCTCCAACTGCTCAAACTCTAAGATCGAAGACAAAAGAGCATGTTTTACCATTTCCATAACCCCGCATCTTCGCTCTTTTTCAGGAAGGGTTTTAAAAAATTGGATATCCACAATCGTCTTTTGTGGGAAATAGAAAAGACCTATCAAATTTTTACCAAAAGAAGTATTGATCCCTACCTTTCCTCCAATCGAAGCATCCACCATCGACAACAAAGTTGTCGGCACCGAAATAAAGGGAATTCCCCTCATATAAGTTCCTGCAACAAACCCGATCAAATCCAAAACGGTTCCTCCCCCGATGGCTATCAAACAGCTATCCTTGCCGATCCCTTTTTCAAACAACTTATCTTCGATAGACGCTTTATATGTACGTGTTTTACAAGGTTCTCCATCTTCTATTAAAAGAAAATCCATTCTATAAGGAAAAGAAGCAAATAATTTTTGAAACTGCTTTTGATATATCTTATAAACATTTTCCTGAATGCAAAAAACCCATCGATACGTTTCTTGATCTTCAATCAAAGAAATAAAATTTTCAAAAAAATCTGCTTTTATAATCTCCTGCATCAATCCCTCATTAAAACAAAATCTGTAAGAGTTAAAATAAGCATAGCTTCAACAACTTTTCTTCCTCTAAGAGCAATACAAGGATCATGACGATGGTAACTTTGATATGAAAAAGTTGTTTTCTGAAGATCCAAATTATAAGTATCAATAGGCGTACCAATCGAAGAGGTTGGTTTAAAAACAACTTTTCCATATAGGGGCATGCCATTTGAAATTCCCGCAAGAACACCACCAGCATCATTTTTTTCAAATGTCAAATATCCTTCTGAATCCAAAATGAAAGGGTCTATCGCCTCCGATCCCTTCATTTCTGCAAACTCAAATCCTTTCCCTATTTCAAATCCTTTGACTCCTGGAATACTCATCATCGCATAAGCAAGACTTGCATGCAGTTTGTTAAATTTTGGTTCACCTAAGCCCACTGGCATATTTTGCGCTACAAAAGAAACAACTCCGCCAATAGAATCTTTTGCCTCAAGGGTCTTTTCCAAAACATTTCGAGCTTTCTTTTCAAAAACAGGATCAACACAACCAAATGGACTCACCTCCAAAGCACTTGCAGATACTTCATTCATTATCTCATCCCCTATTTGTGAGATAAAAGAAGCTGTTTCAATCCCTTCTTTTTCCAAGATTTTTTTAGCTACAGCCGCCGCCGCAACACGTGCAGCCGTTTCTCTTCCAGAAGCTGGACCTGCCCCCCTATGATCAAAAATCCCATATTTTTCCAAATAGACATAATTAGCATGTCCCGGTCTATATAGATCTTTCAACTTGTCATAATCCTCTGACTTTGCATCTTTATTTTTAATCAAAATGCAGATTGGCATCCCTGTTGTATAACCCTTAAAAACACCTGATATGATTTGAGGAAGATCTTTTTCATTTCTCTTTGTTGCAAACTCTTTGCCAGGAGCTCTTTGCTTAAGCTCCAAATAAATCTCTTCTTCTGAAATCTGAATATTCGGAGGACATCCTTCAATCAGACACCCGACAAAAGGTCCATGGGATTCACCAAATACCGTTACTTGAAACTTTTTTCCAAAACGATGACTCATTGAACCTCCTCTATCCAATCCATAATTTCTTTTAAAGGCATTTCATAGCTGAATCTTAAATCTGCTAATTTTGCATATATAGGCATGCGTTTTTCATACAACTTTTTCAAATCCATCTTTTCATCTGAAAAAATCGACTCAAAATTATTCGATATTCTTTTTTCAATGACAGAAAAAGGCGTATCCAACCATAAAATTTTATAAGATCTTTTCAACAGAAAAACATTTTCCTCATCCAGGATAGTCCCTCCGCCAGTTGCCAAAATCTGATGTGAATCAAGACCTAATAAAACTTTCTTTTCCAATTTGCGAAAAAATAAAATGCCCTTATCCCGAACTATTTCAAAACATTTTTTTTTCTCAAGATACAGTTTTTCAAACGTTTTCTCGATTTCTTCATCCAAATCAATCGATTTATACATCCTTTCTTGTTGCAATTTTTTTAAAAAAGTTGTTTTCCCGCTATGCTTAAAACCGATAATCGCAATTTTCATAAGCTTTCCTCAAAAACTGCGCCATTTTGTGTCATTAAGCTCAAAAAGTTTGGAAAACTTTTTTGAATACATTCAACTCCCTCCAAAACAGAATTTGATTCCGCATAGGAAGCTGCAATAAAAAGAGCCATTGCAATCCGATGATCCTCATAACTTTTTAAAGACGCGCCATAAAGTTTTGATCCGTAAATTTCCAGTCCATCTTCTGTCTCAACTATTTTAGCACCCATTTTAGTCAATTCGTCTTTCATAGATAAAATGCGATTACTTTCTTTTTTCCTAGCAATAGCAGCTCCTTTGATCGTTGTCTTCCCTTCAGCAAAACATGCAAGCGTGGCAAGTGCTGGCAAAGCATCTATACAATCATTGATATCCATTTCGATACCTTTAAGACCAAGATGTGGAAAAATTGTTAGATCATTTTTCTTCTCATCATATTCCCACAAAGCGCCCATATCAGATACAAGCTTCAAAATTTTCTTATCCCCTTGAACATCGAAAATATCTGCATGATGAATCACAGAACCTTGATTACTGATTATTGCCGCAATCAAAGGAAAGGCTAAAGAACTCAAGTCAGATGCCACGGTATAATCAAACCCTAAAACATCTCTTCGTCCTTCAACAATATATTCATTGTAATAATCGGATTTCTGATACCTTACACCCAACTTTGCAAGCCAATAAAGAGTTAAATCAACCCATGGTTTTTCTCCTGGATTTTTCACTATTATTTTTGTTGTCCCCTCTAGAAATACCGCCAGCATTAATAATGCTGAAACAACTTGTGAATCCGCTCCCTCCACACATACAGTTCCACTATTCAAAGGACCTTTAATAACAATGGGAGCGGAGCGATTAGGAACTTGGCAATAAGCCACAGCACCCAGCTGCTGCAATCCTTTTAAAAGAGGCTCGATGACCCTTCTTGTCTGTATCGAATGATCCCCAGTAATTATAATCTTCTGATTAGTCATCGAAGCAATTGCTGCAATAAAACGAAATACCTGTCCTGAATTTTTGGAGTCTATGATTTTATTAAAAAAAGTGGGAGATGCCTTAACCCCATCAATCATTAACTGATCTTTACTTTCAATAATTTCAGCACCAAAACTTTCACATGCCTCAATCATTGCCTCGGTATCCGGCGAATGCAAATAATTTTCAATCAAGCTTCTTCCGTTTGCAAGAGATGCCAAAAGAATTGCCCGCATTGTATGGGACTTGGATGGAGGAAGGAAAAATGTTCCAGCTATACTCGCTGGTTTAATAATAATATTTTTTTTCATAGTGGATAAATTATAACAAAAGATCCGCAAAATTTAAAAGGTCGAATAAGCAATAAACATATTAAAAAAAACAACTATATAAAATTATTTTATTACCATTCCTCATATAGACCTCAACGTTTCTTAATCTTTATTAAAACTCATAATAAAAGACTCTAACTCTTATATCTTTAAATTAAAAAAATGTTTTACATTCGACTTAAAAAAATTAATATTTTTCATTAATTTTAAAAAAAATATTCTATAGACTTTTTTCCCTTTAACTCAATAAAGGAAAAAAATGAATACTTTAGCTAGACCTGTTTCGCTTGATCCAAGTTCCTGGAATCATAAAGATCTTACATTAGATCCCCATAAAGAAATTTGTGCAATGATTGACGAACTAGTACAAAATCTTTTTGCAGAAAGACTCATAGCTCCTCCCCCCACTCCCGCTTTAGACAATGAAGAAGATGTTTCATACACATCATCCGCTCCACCTTCTGAAGCACTACCTTTAATTGATAAATCACTTGAAAAAGATTTCTCAGAAAGACTCAATCCTTCATTAACAGAACTTCCTAAACCTGTTAAATCCAATACAGATCTTGATCAGGAAGATTTATTAACAACAGATGAAATTCTCGAATTAGTAAATTCTGTACTTGATAGCATTCCTCATCAGTTTTTATTTGGTCCCCTTCCACAAGACGGTCAAATATATTATGTGTCAGATAGTTTTTATGAAACTCCCGATATACCGTCCGAATCCCCTTTCCCTCTTCAAGAAAGCCATCAAGACGCTAAAATTTATTATTTACCCAAAAGTTTTTTCCAAGCAATCCCATAAAGAAAAAAAAACAACCAATAATTAATCTTACTTCTTTAAAAAAAACTTGAAAGATTACCCCTCTCTTTAAGACAATAAGAAAGATTATTAAACCAACTAAAAAGAAAGTTTTACTATGACAAGTATGGAACCCGAATATCATCAATTTGAAGAATACCGCAACAGACTCCAAAAGCTTGAGGAAATCAAAGCTTTAGACATGGAGCCCTATCCTCATAAATTTTCACCTAATGCCACTGCAAAATCTTTGAAGGAAACTTATAAGGACAAGGAAATCGGTCATAGTGATGACGCAGCATCCGGCTCAACGCCATCTGTCTGTTTAGCTGGTCGATTGATGCTTTTCAGAGCTATGGGAAAAAATGCTTTTGCCCATATTCAAGATCATACCGGACGTATTCAATTAATGTTCAACAGAGATGCAACAGAAGTTGTGGGATATGATCCTGAAAAAGCTCCCCAATCACCCAAACCGATTAAATTCATCGAAAAGAAGATCGATTTAGGTGACATTATTGGTGTTGAAGGAAATCTTTTCAGAACTCAAAAAGGCGAATTAACTCTTTTTGTAAAAAAATGTACCCTTCTTTGTAAAACTTTGCTTCCTCTTCCTGATAAACATAGCGGACTTACCGATAAAGGAATCCTTTATAGGAAACGTTGGCTAGATCTTATCATAAATGAAGAAACGAAAAAGCGTTTTGAATTGCGTTCTAAAATCCTAAAAATCATCCGTGAATACTTTGAAGAATCCAACTTCCTAGAAGTAGAAACTGCAACACTTCAAAATATCTATGGAGGAGCTAACGCCAAACCATTCAAAACTCATTTGAATGCTTTGAAACAAGAAATGTATTTACGTATCTCTTTAGAAATTCCTCTAAAAAAATTAATGGTAGGTGGATTTGATCGAGTATTCGAAATCGGTAAAGTTTATAGAAACGAAGGCATTGACAAGTCTCACAACCCTGAATTTACTCTTTGCGAATCATATGCCGCTTATTGGGATTATAATGACATGATGTCATTTATCGAAAAACTATTCGAAAAGATCGCTTTGAAATTATTTAACAGCACAGAAATCCCAATGATTCATGAAGGCAAAGAAATCATCCTAGATTTAAAAGCCCCTTGGAAAAGAATGACAATGAAAGAAGCTGTTTCTGAATATGGTAAAATTCATGTTGATACTCTTTCAGATCAAGAAATCAAAGATCTTTTAAAAGAGATGACCAAACAAAATCCTGATGATGTTGACAAAGCGTCAAGAGGCATGTTAATTGCCTACTTATTCGAAGAGTTTGTAGAACATCACTTAATTCAACCTCATCACATTATCGACCATCCTATCGAAACAACTCCTCTTTGCAAAATCCATAGACAAGCATCGGAGCATAAAGAAATTTTAGTAGAACGCTTTGAAAGTTTTATTTTAGGTTTTGAATTTACAAATGCCTATACAGAATTAAACGATCCTATTGTTCAAAGAAAGCTTTTAGAACAGCAGCAAGATTTGAAAGAAGCTGGAGATGAAGAAGCTCATCCGTTTGATGAAGAATTTATCGAAGCCATCTGCCAAGGAATGCCACCTACCGGAGGCCTTGGATTTGGTGTTGATCGACTCATCATGCTCTTTACAAAAGCAGCATCTATCAGAGATGTTATATTATTTCCTTTGATGAAAGGCGAAGAATAAAAAAAAGCGGCATAAATTGCCGCTTTTTTATTTTTTAAACTCTTCTTCGACTGTATTGATTCCATGCGATGTTAACGCATAACATCTTTAGAATATTTTTTCACGAAATTCGCTTGAGACAGCATTCGCATTGTGACAGACAAAGCTTTTTCCTTCATGCCTGTAGCTTTAGCAACCTCATTCACAGAAATCTCCTCATACAGATCCCCTTTTTCTTTTGCTAAATCATAAAATTTGATCAAAAATTTTTCTTCTTTCGTCAAACGCATTATGCTCTCCTTTGAATTTGAGGACCTTGAGCTGTATCCTTAATGACATAACCTTGAGACACAATAAAATCCCTTTTCTCATCAGCCAATTGAAAATCCCTATCTCTACGTGCCTGTTCACGATCCTCTAAAGCTTTCAAAACCTCCTGAGGAATCTCCATCTTTTCTTTTTCAAGCGGCAATACTCCTAAAGCTGTATCCACCCGTTTTAAAAAAGCTATGATCATCCCCGCTTCCATACGACCGATTCTCTTCTCATCTATCAATTTATTCACCTGGTGAATCAAATCAAAAAGAGATGCCAAAGCACTTGAAATATTCAAATCATCACAAAGTGCAGCATTGAATTTTTCTGAAGCTTCTAAAATTGGTTTTTCAACAGAATGAAAAAACCTCTCTTCCTCAACTTGTTCCAGCCTATTAATAAAATCTTTGATTCTTAATAAGCTATTTCTTGCCGCAAGAAGTCCTTCCATTGTGAAATTCAACTGCTGACGATAATGCCCTTGCATAAGCAAGTAACGAACTTCTTGTCCTGTATAGCCTTTATCAAGCAAATTTCTAAGAGTATAAAAATTCCCAAGACTCTTAGACATTTTTTTCCCTTCAACAATCAGATGCTTGGCATGTGCCCATACTTTCACAAACTGTTTTCCAGTAAATGCTTCGGATTGCGCAATTTCATTTTCATGATGAGGAAAGATATTATCCACACCACCACAATGAATATCTATCGTATCTCCAAGGATATCCAAAGCCATAGCAGAACATTCGATATGCCATCCCGGTCTTCCAAGCCCAAAAGGACTCTCCCAATAAATTTCTCCATCTCGGCTGCTATCATAAGCTTTCCACAAAACAAAATCAGAAGCATTTTCCTTATCATACTCATCATTTTGAATACGATTGGAAGCTCCTTGTTGTAAATCCTCCAAATGAAGGTGCGACAATTTTCCATAATTTGGAAATTGACGAATGGAAAAATAAATCGAACCATCTTTGCCTTTATATGCCACCTGTTTTTCCAAAAGCTTCTCAATAATTTTGATCATCTGAGAAATATAATCTGTTGCTTTTGGATAATGATCCGCAGGTAAAATATTAAGAGTTTTCAAATCTTCAAAAAAAGCTTCGATATAAGGCTTTGTATATTCTTCCAAAGAACACCGCCTAGCAATCGCTCCTTTAAGAGTTTTATCATCAACATCTGTGATATTCATCACCTGTTCAACATCTTGTCCTAAAAAAAAGAGAACTCTTTTCAAAACGTCTTCAAAAACATAGGAGCGAAAGTTACCAATATGCGCATAATCATAGACAGTCGGCCCGCAAGTATATAAAGAGATTTTATACTTTTTCTCAATTTTTTCTTTTTTCTCTGTCAGGGTATTATAAAGAGATAAGATATGTTCCATTAATATCCTCTAATTAGCCATGTTTTGTAAATAACGATAATCAATTTTTCCAGTACCTAAAATTGGAATCTCATCTAAATGATGAATTTCTGCAATCTTAACTAATCGACTCATTCCAGCTTCATGCAAGATCCTATTCACATCAGATTTATCCATTGGTATCACACTGAATAATATCAATAAAGTTTTACCTTCATGAATTTCTTTAGCAACAACAGCCAAAAGATGTCCTTCTACATCAGCATTTTCTGAAAGATGATCTATTAAGATATGTTCTATTGCAGATAGGCTGACCATTTCCCCACCAATTTTAGCAAAACGCTTCAATCTTCCAGACAATATAATATATCCATCAGGATCCAAATAACCTAAATCCCCTGTCATATACCACTGACTACCATTAATTTCGATAAATGGAGATTTTTGATCTCCGAGATATCCAGAAAAAATATTCGGACCGCGGAAACAAAGCTCTCCTTCCTTTCCTTCTTCAAGAAGCTTATGCGTTTCAGGATGAATAGTACATACTTCAACCCCTGGTAAAAGTTTTCCAACACCCCGGCTCTCAGCTTCCGGTGGAGTAAAAGTCAACACCGGAGCACATTCTGTAACTCCATATCCTTCAAGAAGTTTCGTGTTACCTAATCCTTCAACTTTTTCATAAAGAGCTTTAGAAGCTTTTTCAGCACCCGTCACCACAAGACGTAAAGAAGATAATTTATCCTTTTTACCTATTGCAAAAATAGATTTCAGAAAACTTGGCGCTGAGCAGAAAAAAGTAACTTTCCAACGATTTATTCCTTCAACAAGAGCATAGCTATCAGTTGGATCCGGATAATAGGCTACCCTTATTCCTGCAAGCAAAGGAAAAAGACCCGACACAGTAAAGCCGAAAGAATGAAAAGGTGGAAGTATTCCATAAAAAATATCTGTCTTATACAAACCTATCATGGAAAGAGCTGCTGTAAGGTTTTCCAAAATGTTTTTATGAGATAGTGGAACACCTTTAGGAGCCGCTTCCGTTCCACTTGTAAATAATACAACAACAGGATCAGATGACTTGATAGTTTTTAATTTCAAACTTCTTACTAAAGAACAAGTCGTCTTTTTAGAAAGCATTAGTCCTTTTATTTTTTGAAGAAAGCTCACTTCCTTTTTGATATCTTCCAAAAATACGATTTGTTTTTTTACATCACCTAATTGAAGGTTCTGCGCTTTTTCTAAAAATTTAAAAGAAGAAATCACAACTTTCGTATTTGTCAAAGAAACCATATGATTTAAATATCTGGGGCCTAAAGTCCAATTCAACATTACTGGAACTTTTTTTGCTAAAAGAGTGGCAAAAATCAAAAGACACGCTGCACCTGATGAAGGAAGCATAATACCAATATGTTTCCCTTCAAAATTTTTAATTTTTTGCGATAATACAAGCGCCGCCAATAAAAACTTTTTATAAGATAAAACACCTAACATATCATCACCGAGTGCAGGTAGATTTTTCCCTCTTTTCATTGATCGAATCAAAGATTCGGTTACAGTATTCGAAAGAAATATCTTAGGAGTATTTCTTCCGGATTCGCTTGGCCAAGTAAAAGATGATTTTTCTTCATCTGTTTGCGTAGACTCTTTCTTTCCTTCAGCAATTTCGAGTGCATCCGAAACATAAATCAAATCTTCAGGATGAATTTCCTTTGTTTCAAAATGAATATTTAAAAATGTAATAAGTTCAGCAATATCCAATGAATCCAGTCCTAAGTCAGCTGAAAGATCCATCTCTTGTTGAATTTGATCGGTCGACATATTGGCAAGTTTTGCAAGTTCCTGCACCACTTCTTTTTCAATCTCAGAAGAAAATTCTCTAATCTGCTGCTCTTTTCTATCTTTTGAAGATATTTTCGGTGTAAGACACTTTTTCTTATAAAACAAATAAGAAACAAGTTTTAAAGGCTCTTCATTGACTCTTTTACCATCAACTGGATATTGATTATACCAATTTTCCAGGTAGCGATTCAATTCAAGACGTGTGCCATTTCTTGGAAAATCTTCCCCGACACTTTCCATTTCAACAATCACTTTTCTCTTAGGAACAAAAAAAAGTACGTTCATAAGAAGATACTTGATATTTCTAACTAAAACGCCTTTAAAATCAGGGCTTTTTCCAGTCTCAGCTCTTGAAAAACTGCTTCCCCAAAGACCGGTTGTTCTGATTAGAACTACTTGAGCCTCCGGAACATTTTGCAAAATCGTATGCGTTGCAGAAGCTCCCCCTACAATTTCCTTACCTGTATATTTCAATCTTCCAGCTGGATAAAAAATAAAATTCTCTCCATTTTTCAAACCTTCTTCCATTTGTTTCATAGCTTTTTCAGCTTCATCTTTTTTAAGATCGCTCATGGAAGTAGAAAAATTTGGAATAGGCAAAGCATTGATCATTTTCATAATTTTATTAATAAAAGGCTGTCTATAAACATATTCTACTACTAAAGGTCTCATTTTGAACTTAGAATAAAGAAAAACAGACAATATCACTGGATCCATTAATGCTGGATGGTTTGGTAAAAAAACCACACCTTTTTTTCCTTTTAGGGCCTTCAATACCTCTTTTCTTCCCTTTATCTTGATTCGATACCTTAGGGAAATCAAAAGCCTTGCCATCTGGCAAAAGATTTTCATTATAATATTTTTCATACTGGCCTCAATAATTTTTTATATTTTCATCAATTTTAAAATACTAAACGAATTTGAGCCAGTCTTTTTCGACTCAATTTTGACACAAATGACAGGACTAAAAAAACTCACTAATAAAGACTTATAAAATTATTTTAATTCAAAATAAATTAATAATTGAAAAATTTTAATATATAAAATACTTTGAAGGAAAACTGACCTTAGGGAGATAGATATGAAAATAAATCCTTCATCAGATTCTCAAAACAATATACCTACCCCAAAAAGCAATAGCTTCAACGACTCTTTATATGAAATATTCCAAATGATTCAAAAAATTCGACGTTGTCACCATAATCCCAGATCCTTAAAAGGCAGAGTAAAACAAATCGATATATCTAATCAAAAAATTGAAAACGTTTCAGAAAATATTTTTCTTAATCAACAAACACCGGAGGTTTTATGACACGCATAACCAATCATACAATACCACACCATTATGAATTTCCACCCGAAAGGAAAAAAGAAACCCTCCCTGGAAAAAGCTCCCATTATCAAAAAATCATCGAAAAAGGGACAAACCTTGAAATAAAAAAAACAGGACGAACTCATTCTGTATCAAAAAATTGGTCAGATAAAACTTCTGAAAAAATCATTCAAATGTCAAAATATGTATGCAATTTTTCAGCAAGAAAATTACCAGATTGAAGATTCTTTCTTTTTTTAAAAAAAAAATCCAAAAACCAGTTAAAAAGTTTCTTTTTCATAAAGTAATCTTTGATTAAAAAAAAAATCTTTCTTATTCTTTTTTTATTTTTAAAAAAGGATATGAAAGATGTCTCATGACAGTAAACCGATTGTGTTATCAATCCCAAAAACATTTTATTTTCTTTGGATTTGTTTAATCATTGCCCTTTGTATTTCTTTTATCCCATCGATCTGTTACCTGAAAAAAATCAACTATCAAATGAAAAAACAAATTCAAGCCACATATAAAACCGCTGGTATCGATCCTAAAAAAGTAATGAACTAACCCTCAACGCCCCTTATTTCTATGAAAAAAATCACATTCAAGACTGACTACTTTATGTACTTTTTAATATCCTTATCCATTTTTATAATCGGATTTTTTTCATTGCAGATTTTTCAGGGACTGCGAAAATACCATCGAAGAATAAAACAACAAACACAAGCCCTTTATTATTCTACAGTAAAAGTTAGCTATGATGAAGGACTGTTAATCAGTAACAATTATGTCCCTATACAATTAAAAAATGTTCCTCTTGCTGACAAAAAAGGCATCATCACAGAAGTTCACACAATTTCATTAGATACCATTCCCTATCCTTATAATCCTTCCCACATAGCTACGGATAATACCTTTGAACTTTTCTTTAGATACGATACCCCGAAATCCGAACCTCTGGAAAACCCCAAACTCCCTTTAATTACACGAATTGGTCAAATAACATTAGATAAAAATTTTAAACCAATTTCAAAACCACAACATATAAAAACTAACAGTCAGCAATCGGAAGATCCTCGTATCATTCGCTATGATGATAAAATTTTGCTATTCTATAATGATATTGCCAGATGTGAAACCTATTGTCGCACCATGAGAATGGCAGAACTTAATTCAAAAAATTATCAAATCCTATACTCAACCGAGCTAGATATAAATCTCCAAAAAATGGAAAAAAACTGGGTTCCTTTTATCATTAAGAACGCAAATAAAAGTGTTCCACATATTGTTTATCAAATGAACCCACATAAAATATTAAGAATCAATAGTCTTAAAGAAAATGATATTTCCCACCTCTGTTTTCCAAATAATCCTACCCTTCTTTCCAAATTATGGCCCGCCATCTGGGGAACTCCCAGAGGAGGAACTCCTGCTCTTAAAATAGACAATGAATACATTTCATTTTTCCATAGCGCTTTTACTGATTTCTGCACCAATACCAGATGGTACGTGATAGGAGCCTATCGTTTTGAAGATAAACCCCCATATAGGATTACAGCTATTTCCGAACACCCCTTAATTTTTCAGGGCCTTTATGATACTCCTCACAGCCCTTCGGCTAATCCAAAACTTCGATGCCTTTTCGCATCAGGTCTTACTATAGACACAAAAGAGGACAAAACTGTTTTTCATGTTTCATGTGGTGAAAATGATTCAGGAATTAAAATTCTTACAATCGATAAAGATAAGCTATACCAAAACATGAAAAAAATCTCTTATGCAGAAATAAAAGATCAAATGATTGCTACAAAATAATTATAGAAGATATTCAATCAAGGTATGCAAACTCATCTTTGATGAATCATAAGTTAATAAACTCTTTGCCTCATTAATTGACACCCATCTTCCATCAAGAATCTCGGGATAAAGAAGTTTTTTTTCTCCAGCTACTTCAACAACGAAATATTCAACAATTTTTTCTGTTCTTACCCCATTTCGCAGCAATACATATTTTTCAATAATTTGTGGAAAAGAAAGAATAGATTCAACGGTTAAATTTGTTTCTTCGAAAAGCTCTCTCTTTGCTGTTTCGATAGGTGTCTCATTTTTTTCCATATGACCTTTTGGAAAACCCCAATGATTCCCAGATGAAAGCTTCACTAAAAAAACCTGATAACCATCGGCCCCCTTTTTAAGAGGAATACACCCGTAGCTCTTTTCGATATTCACAAACTAGTCCTTATAAGGAGTAAACACTATGCATGAATTATGTCCACCAAAACCAAATGAAGTAGATAAAGCAGCTGTCACATCGCATGATTCAGCCTTATCCAATACAGGGTTCAATCCTGTCAATTCTTCTACAGGATTTTCAACGTTGATTGTCGGATGCAACTTAGATGTTTGAATCGCTTTGATTGTTGCAACGGCCTCAAGCCCTCCAGCAGCTCCTAAACAATGTCCAATTAACGATTTTGTACCATTAATACGAACTTTGCTCGAATGATCTTTAAAAACACTTTTTATCGCTTTAAGTTCAGCTATATCTCCTGCAACAGTTGAAGTAGCATGAGCATTAATATAATTGATATCTTCTTTAACAAGACCTGCTGATAAAATAGCTCCTTCAATACAATCCGCAACAATAGAGCCATCAGGCCTTGGATCTGTCATATGATATGCATCACAATTTGAGAAACCACCTTTAAGCTCGGCGTAAATTGTAGCGCCACGATTTAAAGCATGCTCCAAAGTTTCAATTACCAAAACCCCTGAACCTTCTCCAATAACAAAACCATCTCGATCCTTATCCCAAGGTCTTGATGCTGTTACAATAGAATCATTTCGAGTTGATATCGCTTTACTTGCAGTAAATCCAGCTAAGCCGGTTGGATTCATCGGAGCTTCTGTTCCTCCGCAAAGCATCACATCAGCATTGCCTAATTGAATTTGCTCATATGCAGATAAAATGGAATAATTTGCAGTAGCACAGGCTGTTGAAATCGAATAATTCGGACCATGCAAACCTAAATCCAATGCAAGATACGCTCCTGCCATATCCGTAATAATTGCAGGAACGAAAAATGGAGTTAAACGCTTGAATCCTTTTTGTGTAATCGTATTGGATCCATCAAAAAAAACACCCATTCCACCCATTCCAGAACCGATAATGACACCGATACGTTTTCGATCTTCACTTTCTAAATTAAGTTGACTCATCTCAAGCGCTTTTTTTCCTGCTACTTGAGCATATTGAATAAAAGGATCCAAACGACGAGCCATCTTTGGAGCCATATAATCACCGACGTTAAAATTTTTAATTTCGCCAGCAAAACGAGTCGGATAATCAGAACACTCGAAGCCTTCAATCATCGAGATCCCGCTTTCTCCATTTAATAATTTTTCATAAAACTGATCTACGTTATTTCCATGACAAGAAACAACACCCATTCCTGTAATTACAACTCGTTTTTTATTCATTAGGCCCTCTTTATTTTAAAAAAAATCATGATCGTTAGAAGAGTTTGTGTCAATTTCAAGATCGACAATTTTTGCATTTTCAAAAAGTTTTTCGATTTGATACTTCTCACGCATATCAGGCATAAATAAATGCACCATAATACCCACGAAATCCATCACAATCCAATCTCCTCCACTGCGTCCTTCAACACCAATAGGAGGTTCATCGATTTTTTTCATTTCTTCAGAAATACTATTTGCTATCGCTTGGACGTGTCGATCAATATTACCTTCAGCTATCACAATATAATCTGTAATTGTTGAAATTCCTTTTACATCTAAGGCAACAATATTAAAACCTTTTTTATCATAAATAATTTGAGCAATTTTA
>DAOTHK010000014.1:1843-19706 GCA_035447625.1 Chlamydiales bacterium | reverse complement strand
AGAAAGCATTAATGACAATAAAATAGAAGACGTACCATAAAGATCCTCCACTAAGATTTTTCTTTTATGAGCAAGATATACAAGTCGACTACCAGGATCTGCTATACAAGGAATACCAGCATCACTGATCAACCCCCAACATTGCCCTTTATGCATGGGATCCAATAAAGAGTTCAATTCTTGCGATGTAGTATGCTCATTCAAGATCTTAATAGGTAAAGAATCAAACTTCTTTCGATCCAAAAAAGCCAATAAAAAACGACGAGCTGCTTTTTCACTTTCCGCAATCAAGCCATCAAGTTTTAAAACAATAGCCTCTAATTGAGAAGGCAAAAATTCTTTATGAGATTGCATCTCATCAAATACATTCGGAAGTAGAAAAAGAGTTCCTTGATAATCTGTCATCTATACGCTCCAAGAAATAAATCCAATAGTCCTTGATAATGAGAAACACCGCTTTTGGCATACATTTCAATTTCATATAACTTGGCAATGGCTTTAGAAAATTTATCCGCTCCAATTCTTTGGGCTATAGTTCTTTTCTTTTCCAATGCTTTAGGCCAAATTTTCGGAAAGGCCTTGATAATTTCCTGATCTGTAGCTCGATTATCAATCATCAAAGCTAATTTCAAAGCCGTATTCAGTTGAAATCGCAATAATGGTAAAATTCCATAAAAAAACTGACTATCTATTTTCGATACAAGTAATGATTCATAGGAATGATCCCAGACAACAGTTTCCGATATATGCCATAGAGAGTTTTCCTTTACCATAGAACATATTGCATCAATATCCACTTTTTCAATTTTGTCCATATCAAAAGTATAAGTAAGTAATTTTTCAGTTTCAGAAACAACTGAAGCTTTTTCAAAACCGACCCTTTGAAAAAAATGTTGCACCACATCATCTTGAACATGTTTTTTTTGTTTAAAGCAAAGATCTAAAAAATAACTTTTTAATCTTTTTTCTTTTTCCCAAGGCTTTTCAGCAGTCAAATCAAAATGAGCCCCTTTTCCCCCTAACAAAGAAGAGAATTTCTTAAACTTGGATACCGAATGAGAAGCCAATATCACCACTCCTTGATCTGTGCGATGACTTAAAGCTGAATACAATCGATCGAGGTCTTTTTTCGATAATTTGTCTACATGATCAAAAACAACAAGAGGTAAATCTCCAAATAAATAAGCCGCCTGCATAGAATTAATCACTTCATCTAATGAATGTTCTTCTGCGTTTAAAAATTTCTCTTCGTATCTCAATTGTTTCTTATATGCTTTAACAATTGAAGCCAAACATTGAGCCTTTTCAAAATCGCAAGGGACACTGACCAAAATCAATGGAAATAAATGTTTTTTCACTAAAGAAATAAATGTACGATAATCTGCATGTTTCATAAGTGTTTATTTTGAAGGATTTCTCTGAAGCAAATCAAGATTTTTTTATCAAAAAATATTTTTTTATTTCTTTGAAATTAGATCATTAATAAGTTTTCTGATATAATTTCAAAAACAAAATAAATTTGGATGGAAAAATGCAAAAAAAAGATTTAATTGGAAAAAAAGCTTTTATCGCAGGAATCGGAGACGATAACGGTTTCGGCTGGGCTATTATGAAATCTTTAGCAGAAAGAGGAGCTCAAATCCTTGTCGGCACTTGGACTCCTGTATTAAATATTTTCAAAACCTCCTATGAAAAAGGTAAATTCGATGAATCTAGAAAACTCTTAGATGGAAGTTTACTTGAAATCGAAAAAATCTATGCCTTAGACGCATCATTCGATAAAGCTGAAGACGTTCCCGAAGAAATCAAAACAAATAAAAGATACGCTGCATCATCCAACTATTCCATCGAAGAAGTCGCAGCATTAGTCCAAAAAGATTATGGAAATATTGATATATTAGTTCATTCACTTGCAAATGCTCCAGAAGTCAAAAACTCTCTTCTAAACACCTCTCGCAAAGGTTATTTAGCAGCCATGAGCGCCTCTTCCTATTCACTCATCAGCTTAGTTTCACACTTTGGTCCTATTATGAATGAAAATGGAGCTATTTTAGCATTAACTTATATTGCATCCACCTCTGCCATTCCAGGTTATGGAGGAGGAATGAGTTCTGCCAAGGCAGCTCTTGAAAGCGATATCCGTACTCTTGCCTATGAAATCGGAAGAAAATGGAAATTACGCATTAATGCAATATCTGCGGGACCTTTAAAAAGTCGTGCAGCAAAAGCCATTGGAATGATTGACTATATGATTGATTATTCAAAAGCAAACGCTCCTTTGCAAAAAGAATTATCAGCTGAAGAAGTTGCTAATGCTTCTGCCTTTTTACTTTCTAAAGAAGCTTCGGCTATGACTGGCAATATCGTTTTTGTAGATAATGGCCTTCATGCGATGGGACTTGCTATGGACAGCGCATCCTTAGCTAATTATCCTTATTAGTAAGTTATTCTATATCAAATAATCAAGCATAAATCGAATCTTCGATTTATGCTTTTTTTTACAAAAATCTTAAATCAAAAATAATCAATTATAAAAATTTGCTAAAATAAAAATATCAACCTATAATTTTGCAATTCATAAAAAACTCTGCTAAGATTATGACTTTAATTAGTTCTTCATTACAAAAAGATCAAATGAATAAACCTGGAATATTTCAATTTCCTGCAACCCTGTCCGTATATACTTTAAAGCTTAAAAACGAATCTAATTCTTGGAAAAAAACTGCCGTGAATATCATTCTTTTTATTGCAAAATTGCCAATCTTCCTTTTAGGAAGTATTCCATCAGACATTCTTTCTATTGTAGGAAGGGCTATAATCCCTCTATTTACTAAATCTTCCAATCCTTTTTCGGATACAGAAAGCGATGAGGATCCCATAAATTCTAAAACCGAAACTGAAATCGAAGAATCATCTGAAGAAGAAATTGAAGAAATAGAAAAACCCCAAGAGGAAGTAGCTCCTCCAGATTCTGAAAAAGAAACTGAAACTGAAATCGAAGAATCAGATACAGAAGAAATTGAAGAAATAGAAAAACCCCAAGAGGAAGTAGCTCCTCCAACTTCTAAAAACGAAACTGAAACTGAAACTGAAATCGAAGAATCAGATACAGAAGAAAGGCCTATTGATTTTCTATCAGAAACTGAAAACAATTTTCAATCCTTTTTAGAAGACCCTCCTTTCCAAACAACCTCTACAAAAATGAAATCCACAAGCTTAAGAATCATTTTATTAGTTATTTTAGGGCTTCAGATGTACTCCTGTTTCACAATTCAAAAATTAAAAAAGACTCTTTAGCATCTTGCAATAACCAATTATAATTTTTATAACGTTGATGCAATTCAAATTTAATACAAAGTTTTTACTGTATTAGTTTTTTTTCTTTCCTTTTCTAAAAAAATCATTATGATTTATTAAAAAAGGTAAAATTATGATACATTCTTTAAAAAAGCTTTCTCAGGTAATTTTTTATCTACCATTTATCATTTATGCAGAAAGTTCAAACGTCATCGATGCCCAAGAATTTTATACTTCTCAAAATGCACCCGAATTCAAAACGGCATTTTTCAAAATGCTAGGCATTTTGTTTTTCATCATTATTTTAATTATTGCAACATACATTGTTCTTAAAAAAATGATGAAAACACGCATTCATACAACGAATCAACTAAGCCAAATTAAAATTTTGGAGAAAAGAGTATTAAGCCCCAAAACTATTTTATATTTAGTTGAATCAAACGGTCAAAAATCTTTAATTTCCGAATCTCATTTAGAAGTAAAACGTATCGACAACATCAGCAAAGAGAAAATTCATTCAGAAAAAGACAAGAATGTTTAAACTCGAATTTTTCCGATAATTTCAGAATTTAGAATTGCTTCTTGCAAAGTCTTTTTAGGAAAATCTTTTTCTAAAAATTCCTCTTTTTCCTGCAAAAGAACATTTTCATTTTGTTCTTCTTTTTGCATATTTCCTCCAAAAATCAATCTTTATTGTTATTTTTTTACAAAATTTCCGACTTCTATTGCAAGAATGAATTTATTTTTTCGAAAAAAAAGCAAAAGAAACAACTTCAACTAATATATAATATAAATTAGTTGAATTTCTTTTACCTTATGATAATAATGAACAAGAAGTGGTAACAGCTTAGGTAGCATGTTTTTTTTACGAAAAAGAATTATTCTGGCATTTCTTTTAATTTCAGCATCATTAGTGGGAAAACTTTCCTATTCCGTCAAATTTTCCGGATTAGAAGAAGACCCAGAAACACTTAGCATACTCAAAAAATCCTCTACCTTACTGAACATGAAAAACACTCCTCCTCGTTCTATCAACGCACTTCATTTCAGGGCTGATGAAGATATTACTTCTTTGCAAAAAGTCTTAAAAAGTTTCGGATATTATGATGCAAGAATTCAATCATCCATTTTTGAAAATGAAAAAAAAGCAACCGTATTACTCATCATCTCACCAGGTGTTCGTTATCAACTCAAAACTTATCATATTTTTCAGAAAACAGAAAAATCACAATCTCCTTACTGTTTTTGCGAGAACTTTCCTCTTAAAGATATCGACATTCAATTAAATGTCCCCATCACCAATGAGAAGATTGCAACAACAAGATTAAAGATTCTCTATTATTACGCATCCAATGGATATCCTTTAGCACAAATCGACAAGCAAGATGTTTTAGCAGATGTCTCCAGTAAAACAGTTCACATCAAAGTCTATGTTGACAAAGGTCCAAAATGCGAATTTGGAACAGTTTCAATATTAGGTATTCAAAATATCAAACCGGAATTCATAGATAAAAAAATCCAATGGAAAGAAGGTGAAACCTATTCCACAAATTTAATAGAAAAATCACAACAAAAATTACTTAAATCAAATTTATTCTCCTCAGTAATGATTTCCCATGGCGGAAAATTAACCCCGGAAGGAGAATTACCGATTAAGATTCATGTAGTCGAATCAAAACATCGTAATATTAATTTAGGTTTTTCTTATGCAACAGTTGATGGACCGGGAGTTTCCTTTGGGTGGGCCAATCAAAACATTGGACAAACAGGTCAACTTTTAAGCCTGCAAGGAAACATCGCTGAAAAAAGCCATACAGGAGTTTTAACATATAAAAAACCTGATTTTTATGTAGAAGATCAAACCTATGCCTTTCAGCTGCTAGCCCTAAGAGAAAAAATCTTCCCCTATAATTCACAATCCTATCAGGCCGTCACAAGAATTGAAAGAAAAGCCTCTAATCATTTTATTTATATGATTGGTGTGCAAGCTGAAAAAACCACCATTACAGAAAGTGCAAATAATGGCAGATATATATTATTCGGAATGCCCGTTACATTAAAATATTCTACAGCCAATAATTTAATGAATCCAACTGAAGGATGGACAATAAACTATTTCACAACGCCCTACGTAGATTCCGAAAACAGTTCTTTCTTCCTTCAACAAAAGCTTCTTGGAGAAACTTATTTCACATATTTGAAAAGCAAACGATTAACACTTGCTTTTCGAATGGAAGGAGAATCTGTAGCAGGATCACCAAGAGATGACATTCCTTTAACAAAACTTTCATTAGGAGGTTCCGATGTGGACCTTCGCGGTTATAAATTCAAATCAGTCAGCCCTTTAAGTCCGGATAAAAAGCCCTACGGTGGACGTTCAGCTATTTTTGGATCCTTCGAACCTCGCATTATGATGACAGACACTATTGGTTTTGTTCCCTTTTTTGATATCGGCACAGTTTCAAATAAGCAATTTCCCACCATCTTTAAAAAGTGGTACAAATCAACCGGCTTCGGATTTAGATATTTTTCGTTTTTCGGACCTATTCGATTTGACATAGGCTTTCCTTTAGATCGAAGATCTGTAGACCCAGCCTTTAGAATATATGTAAGCATAGGACAAACATTTTAATTATGAAAAAGCATCCTCTATTATACAAATTGATCTTGTCTATCAGTATTTTCCTTTTCTGCTTTCTAGGAAGCATCTCCTTGCTTATTCAATCCCCCTATGGAAAAAATCTTTGCAAGAAAATCATTACCGAAGCATTTGAAAAAAATGAAATCAAAATAGTAATAGGAAAAATCGAAGGAGCTTTCCCTTTTTCCTACCGCCTATCCTCTTTAAAACTGCAACTTGCCAATACCCAAGAAATCGAAGTCAAAGACATTTCAACATCCATCTCCTTCTTAGCTTTGATCCATAAAGAAATCGGAATAGACGCGTTAACTATTGATACAATTAGAATTATTCCTCCTTTTCAAATGACAGAAGAAAAAGAATTTGAAAAAGAAATCATTGCCTTACCTTTTTCTATTTTCATTAAGTCCTGCTCGATTAAAAAACTTGAAATTCCTGTAAACGACACTTTCATTTCTTTTTCAATCGATGGAAAAGCAAGAGTTGAAAAACATAGTAAAGAATTCAATATCAACGCCAAAGTTGCTCGCAACGGTTTTTCTAAAAGTTATGTTGATATAAAAATGAGAGGGCTTGAAAAATCTAAAATGATCACCTCTAGAATCAAAATCAATATCGATGATTCAAAAGTATTTACCCCATTATTCGATTTCCATGGTTACTCTTTGCAAGCAACCCTTACTTCAAGAGGTTCTTGGGAAAGCTTTTTTGATCTGTTTACAACTCCTCCCACATCCTTGGCTCCTCCCATTTTCTCAAGAATTCAAGGTCAAATTACCCTTCCTAAAAAGAATTACACCTCCCTTGAAAACACCTTATCTCCTATTCTATTTTCCTCAACTTTCACCTCCACTTATGACTTTGCTGCAGATTTTCAACAAATATATCTGCAAAATAATGTAATGAAAGCATCCGGAAAAGCAAAAGTTGATTCTTTCTTTCAACTCAATAACGCTTCATTTACTGCACAAACAACAGATATCGAAACAATTAATGAAGAAATTACTCTCCCTTTCAAAAAGAATATACTTATCAATGCTGATATCAAAAAAGAAGCAAAAATACCTCATATAAATCTTGCAATCAAATCCGATACGGTAAAATTAAACAATTTGACAATCTCTGATTTTCTATCAAAAATTGAAGGAAATTACCAAAATAAAACTCTGATTGGTAAAAGTGAAATCGAAGGCTATGCTCTTGGAAATGATTTCTCCTCAAAGCAAGATTTTCAACTTAAAACAGATTTTCTTTCTTTATCCTCCATTCATTTCTACTCTCCTACTCTATCCATTAATGGAGATTTAGATATTACAAAGTGGCACTTTCTTTCCGGAAAAGTTTTCGGTAGCTCCACAACTGGTTATGAATTGAATACTTTCATCCCTTATTTAGAAATTGAAGGAAACTATAATTTCGAAGCAATTTTTAATCATGATGAGGAAAAACAATTCCTCAAACTAGCAAGTGTCTTTTTCGATTTTCATCGGCATGACATCATCGGAGAAAAAGCCGAAATCCTTTATGAAACAGAAGACTTATACCATCCTTTGCTAAATGGCAAACTGGATTGTTTCGCAGAAAATCTTTCTTACCAAAACATCAAAGCAGAAAACTCATTTTTAACCTTGGAAAGCAATCAAGATCATTGGGAATATCAAATAGGATCTGAAGGAGAATATGAAACAACTTATTCTTTTTCATCATCTGGAGCCATACAATTATCTGATACGATGAACACCCTTAATTGCGATTCCCTAGCCTTAACCATTTATTATCATGATCTACTTCTGGCAAAACCTTTTTCATTAAATTGGAATTCTGAATCATTTTCAATTACTGAAACCACTTTAGTAACAGAAAAAGGCCTACTTTCAACAAATTTGAACTATTCCAAAAACGGTATCAATGGCTCTCTCTCTTTGAAAAATTTTCCTATGGATATTTTTTCCGTTTCCCCTTTCGATCTCAATATCAAAGGAAATGCAAACCTTTCACTCGATATTAAAACAGAGAATAAAAAAGTATCTTCAGCCTTTGATTTTTCCAGCCCAAAATTATCTTTCATTAATTCAACAAGCCCCAATCCCCCTACAACATCTCTTACTATCAAAGGAAAAATCGATGAAAATATTTTAGACAGCGATGCAAAAATCTCTTTTAACAATCAACCTCTTTGTGAAATACAAGCAAAAATCCCTTTTAAGATAAATTTCGAACCTTTTTCACTAACCCTTGATGAAAACAAACCCTTTCTCTCTCATCTTTCTTTCGATGGTAAAGCAGAATATCTCCTAGAATATATCGATATCGGTACCCAAAGAATCCAAGGAGATCTTTTCTGCGATCTTACTTTGCAAAATTCTTTAAAAAAACCTTCCGTTTCAGGAACTCTATCTTTACATAATGGACTATATGAAAATTATTATACCGGTAGCTTGCTAAATCAATTAAGCATCGATATTGTTGGTAAAGACCAGGAACTTGCCATTCAAAAAATCCATGGGCTCGATAGAAAAAATGGAGTCTTCGATGCAAGTGGCAAAATACTTCTTAAATACTCAGAACATTTTCCTTATCATCTAAATGTCTTATTCGATGATTTTATTTCCTTCGATACAGATTTGGCCTATGCCACTTCCAATGGAAAAGTTTCCATAAAAGGAAATCTTTATGAAGGAGCTATCAACGGAACAATCAGCATTACAAAAGCAGATCTTACCATTCCAGACAAACTTCCTATCAATGTTGTTGAAGTACCGATCATCTTCCTAAACGACACCACTAAAATTCATAAGAAGGATCAGAATAAGAGAAAAAAAATCTATCCTCTAAAACTCAACTTAAATATCGAAACCGCCGGTGATGTCAGGCTTGGTGGAAGAGGTCTTGAATCCTACTGGAAAGGAAATCTTCATATTAAAGGAACTGCAACACAAATAGATCCTGACGGAGAACTCAGTTTGATTCGAGGAAATTTTGCATTCGGTGGAAGGACTTTCCCTCTAACATTTGGAGAAGTTATTTTCCCACCGGGAGGAAACCATATACCTGCATTAAATATCGTGGCCGAAACAAGTATCGAAGGCACCAACATCTCCATTCAAGTAAAAGGTCCTGCCAATTCTCCCGATCTTTTCTTTCAATCGGCTCCTCCTATGACTTTGAGTTCCATTCTCTCTTTACTTCTGTTTGGACAGGATGCCTCTGAAATTTCAGGACTGCAAGCAATCGAACTTGCCTCAGCTGTTGCCTCTGTTTCCGGACACGGCTCCAATATTTTGGAATCCACAAGAAAAAGCCTTGGTATCGACAGACTCGCCATCATCTCCACCCCAGCTACTGAAGTGGAAGACGATGATCAAATGGCGGTACAAGTTGGAAAATATATTTCCAACGGTGTTTTAGTCACCATCTCCCAAGGGATGGAACAAAACAGCACCAATATTGGTGTTGAAGTTGACCTCTCACACGGCTTCATCTTCCAAGCAGAAACTTTGCAACAGCAAGAACAAACCCGATTCACAATCAAATGGAATCGCAGTTATTAAAATTTCATCAATAAATTATTTTAATAATTTCAAAAACTATTAACGCTTATCAATATAGGAAAAGCTGTTTTTCACAAAAAAAATTATTCATAGAAAAAAACTATTTAGGTTTTCTATATTAATATTTTACCAAGAGAAAATTAAGGAAAAAACCATGTCAGAAGCTTCTATCGAATCTCCTAAACATTTAAATATAACAGATAGATTTGTAAAGCTGACTTTGGATCAATCTTCGAAAAACCTCAAAACAATTAAAGAAACAGCTCAGAAAGTTGAAGAAATTTATGGACAAATACAAGAGCTCAATGCTTTACAAGCACAAATAAACCGAAGAATTGCTACAGCTAAAAAAGGCGATAGTATCGATCTAAACGATTTGAAAGGGCCTCTAGATCTTTTAAAAGAGGAAAAAGCCTTACCAGAGAATGACACCTATCATTTTAACCTCAAAGATATCCAACATATACCCTCATATATTGAATCAAAATGCGCCTCCCTATCACAAAGAGCCAATTTAGAATATCTCCCATTACAAAATATGATGAATAATCAAACAGCCTTTTTTAATATTTGTTATCAATCTATCAAAAACTCTGAGAGATTTATCCAAAACATCATTCAAAGAACGGGTCGATAATGAGTTTAACAGCTATTAGACAAGGTCAGGATTTTTTTCATGAAATAGAAAAATCCAAAAAAATGGAAATCCCAGCCGAACCAGAGCAGGAACAATCTTCCCAGATTCCTCTACTTGCAACTGAATTAAGCCTTGAAATTGCATCGATTAAATCTATCGATCAAATCCTTATCTCCATGCAAAAATCAAGCGAGCAAGTTTTAATGAATCTGCAAAAAGTCACCGGAGAAAGGCTGAAAAACACCCATGATGAATATGAAAAACTCATCCTCGAGCATGCAGAAAAAATGCAAAAAGGATTTGCTCTTGCCCAAACAAAACACAAATGGAAAATGCTCTCCGAATTAATCACATCTATTCCAGCGATAACAAGTGGTATCATTCAATTAAAATCAGGCACCCATCCAATTATAGGAACCACACTGATAGCCGGAGGTGTTTTATCTCTTATCAATTTTATTAGAGATTCCAGGTCCTCCCATCCTGCCTTTTCTGTAGCAGGTCCTGACAAACAATTTTTATCCATCATGGCAACCGCGATGAAAACCCTCCCCCTGCTTGGAGCGCCTTTTTTAAATGCAGCAGACACTTCCAAAGCATTACTGAAAGCATTTAAAAATGCTTCCAAACTTGCCAACCTGCTCACATTCAGCTCATCCTCCATCTTATCTTCCATCGAAAAAGAAATGCAATCGAAAGAAACATTATCCAGAAGTGAAATGAACATGCAAATGCGCACCTCTAAAAAATTGATGGAGGATTTAAAAATGCTACAGAAAAACAGTGCGGAGCATTTTGAAATTTTCAAAACCCTTTTTAATGCAGAAATGCAACAATATTCAATTCTTCAAAGTTAAGGAGCTTTTTTATGACAACTGCCGGAACCATTTGCTTAGATCTTGCAAGAAAAGTTTATGAAACAGAGCAAAAACTTTCAAATGCTCAACAAATCAGTTATAGCAAACTTGGTTTTGAAGAAAAAGACCAATATAATAGACTTGCAAAAATTATCCATAGAACAGGATTAACAACTCTTTTCAGCCTTTCTCTTGCATATATTTGTGGTTCTACAGCTTTGAGCTTAACTGAATCAATAGCCAAAACAATGATGGAAATATCTTCCGAAGCAGGAGCAAAAACACTTGAACAGATTTTAACCTCTTCCGGAAGAGCTAAAGAAACATTGAAAAATGCAGATATCAAAACTATTGAAAGGGATATTTCCAAAACCCAAGAACTTTCACAAAAAATTAATTCCTACTGGAGCGAATTTTTCCAAATGACACAACAAATTTCAAGTCAAGAAGGAAGAATGTATGGATTATAATTATTAAAGATTTGAAAAGTAATTCCTCAATCTTTTAATTAATATAATTATATATATATTTTTATTTGGTTTAAATTCCTAATTTTATACAATCCCGAATTGAGGGATTGTTATGTTAGGCAAGGCTATTTTATTAGTTATCAATATATTTTCGGCATTCGGCGCTTATGTAATTTTCATTTACAAAGTGTTCATTGCTGCCTTTAAAAAAACACCTCCATGGCATGTTTTAAGAGAACAATTTTACAGCATCGGCGTTCTTTCCTTTAACGTTGTCGCAATCACAGGACTTTCCACCGGTATTATTTTAGCCGCCCAATCCTTTTACCAATTGAGTGAAAAAGGACTGGCCGGCGTCACTGGACTTATGGTAGCAAAAGCAATGATCACAGAACTTGGTCCTGTTCTAACCGCTTTAATGGTTACAGGAAGAGTCGGATCAGCTATGTGCGCCGAACTTGGCACCATGAAAGTTACCGAACAAATCGACGCCATGCGATCGATGGCCGTCAACCCTTTAAGATATCTTGTAGCTCCTCGTTTTATCAGCGGCATTTTTATGATCCCCCTACTGACCATCTTTTCTATTCTTTTAGGGATATTTGGAGGTTATGCCATTGCTACCCTTTATTTTGGAATGCCCGGAAGCAACTATTTTGATCCGATGCCCGCCAACATCTCTGCTTTTGACATTTTCACAGGCGTCTTCAAATCCTTTTGCTTTGGAATTTTTCTAGTAACCATCTGTTGTTATAAAGGAATGGACACCAAAGGAGGCGCTGCAGGCGTTGGAAAAGCTACCACTAGCAGTGTTGTCATCAGCTATGTAACCATTCTAATTTCAGACTTCCTTCTCACTTTAGCTCTAAACAATATTTATCAGGAATTCATCTCGGACAAGTACATATGATCAAAATCGAAAATCTCCATAAAAGTTATGGCAACTTAGAAGTTCTCAAAGGGCTAAATCTTGAAGTAAAGCAAGGTGAAATTTTAGTTATCCTAGGACGTTCCGGCGTTGGAAAAAGCGTCACGCTTAGACAAATACTTGGACTCGAACAACCGGATTCCGGAAGAGTTCTAATCAACGATCAGGATCTTGCAAAACTCAGCGAAAAAGAATTTTATGATGTGATTCGAGATATGGGCATGCTTTTTCAAAGCGCTGCATTATTTGACTCCATGAATATCGAAGAAAACACAGGTTTTTATCTAAAGCAAAACGGCAACAGGGAGACTGGAAAAAGATTCACGAAAAAAGAAATCGAGGAAAGAGTCAATGAGGCTTTAAAAATGGTCGATCTTGAAGGATCGCAAAAATCCATGCCATCGGATCTTTCCGGAGGAATGAAAAAAAGAGCAGGTCTCGCAAGACTCATCGTCTATCGCCCCAGTATTTTATTATATGACGAACCCACAACGGGTCTGGATCCGATCACAGCGCAACAAATCAATGAACTGATTGTTGCAACGCAAAATGAGCTTCAAGGAACCTCTATCATCGTCACTCATGATATTCATTCCGCCCTTTATTGCGCTGACAGAATCGCTTTGCATGAAAACGGTCAAATCGTATTAACAGCTCCAAGAGATGAATTCTTAAATATAGATCATCCAACAATCAAATTTTTAAAAGACAATTTAACTCATCACCCCAGCGGGCGTAAGGAGAATAAAAATGCCAAGTAAATTTAAAACATTCATCATAGGAATTTTTGTCATAGGCGCAATTATTTCCGTTGTGGGGATGATCATCTTTTTAGAACCTAAAATTGGTGATGGCAAAGAAAAAATCCATGTCCGCTTCACAGATCTTTCAGGAGTCAACATCGGCACAAGAGTTCTACTTGCCGGTAGAGCTGTTGGAGAAGTCATCAAAATCACCGAAATCAAAGACGCCCGTAAAGAACCGACCGATGAACTGGGTAGGGTCTATTTTTATGAAGTGACGCTGCAACTAGATTCATCTGTACAAGTATTCAATACCGATGAAGTTACCATACAAACGACAGGTCTTCTAGGAGAAAAAACTATTGGCATCATCCCCAAAGCCCCTAAAAAAGGAATCAAACCCATACGCATCAAAAATCAAATCCTCTATGGTAATGCTATTGCTCCTCTAGAATACGCCGTTCATCAAATCAATGATGTAACTGAAGAAATCGAAGATTTCACCAAAAACGTCAATGTTTGGTTCGTTGAAAATGAAAGCAACTTATCCAAAGCTGTCGAATCCTTTTCATCCACTATGAGCGAAACTTCGATTGCTTTCAAAAACTTCAATGAAAAGAACATTATCGATTCTGTTGCAACTTCAATTGATCTATTCAAACAAAATATGCAATTGGTTCATCAATCACTTACTGAAATCCAAGATGATGATGTTGTGAACAAACTCAATCAAATCATCTCAAACTTTGTACCGGTTTCAGAAACATTGCAAATAGATGGTTGTCAATTCATGCAAAATATAAATGCCATTTCATCCGACATTTCCAATGGCCAAGGAACTCTTGGCAAACTCATAAAAGAAGATGATATGTACCTAAGATTCGTAGCCATTTTATCAAAAGTAGACACACTGATGAACGACATCAACCACTATGGCCTGCTTTTCCAATACGATAAAAAATGGCAAAGAATCCGCACTAAAAGAGCCAATCTTCTACAGGCTCTAAATTCCCCTAAAGAATTTAAAGGATATTTTGAAAACGAAGTGGATCAAGTCACCACCTCCCTTGCCAGAATCTCAATATTACTGGAAAAAGCAGAATGTGAAAAAGAAAAAGAAAAGATAATGGAAAGCATTCCTTTTAAAAGAGATTTCAAAACATTGCTAATCAAAGTCGAATCCTTATTAGATTCTTTGAAACTTTACAATGAAGAGCTTGTAGAAACAAGCTGCGATTAAATTTTCAAAGAATTTAAAAAGCCTTTTGAATAGATCTTGGAAAAGCTTTCATAAATTTGCTGAGAGCTTTTTTCCATAGAATTTTCCAATCTGGATAAATAGGAAACAGTTCTATAAAATCTTTCAGAATTAATAAGTCTTTCTCGATTCATCAAAGCCTGCGTATAAAAAAGAGCTTTCATATGCTTCTCTTCAACTTTTCCTAATTCATGTCCTGAGATAATATTCAAAAAACCGAAAAATCCTGCTTTTTGACAACTTCCCTTATCAATTCCATCCTTACAAGAAAAACTGAGCAACCCAGCCTCTCGAACATCCACAACTTTCAAGATTAAAAACTGATAAAAAATCTCAATAAAATCTTCTCTCTCTGCTCGAGACAACCTTTTTTTCAAATCAAAAAAGAAACGATGAATCAAAATTAAGCATTTTTCAATAAATGCAAAAAGATCAGGAGTTTTAAGATCTCTGGACAATAGAAAACCTTCTAAGCTTTCTTCATTTCCCATAAAAATTCTTTTCAAAGAATGAATAAATTCTTCAGCATCACTTAGATCATAACTTCTCATCTGATAATAGAAATCATTATCTTTATTCAATGTCATCACATCTAGAAAATCATATTCGGCTCTTTTTCTTAATCTTTCCAAACTATGGCTACGCGACTCTCCTCGCCATGAACATTTATTGTTTAAATTTACAATCAAAAAACCTTTCTGATGATCCTCTAATTCTTTACGTAAAAAAGCATGAAATTCTGGAATAATCGAAGCTTCCGAGATAATTTCCTGATGTGTAGGAGTGGGAAGATGCAAAACTTCTGTCTTGCCATATTTTGTTTCAAAATCATATTCCAAACAAGGATGGTTATTTTGAAAAATTGGATCAAATCCAAGAAGAAAAGAATCCTGCTGACGCACAAGATCCAATACTTTAAATAAAGGACCGTTAGGGAATTTTTTCAAATATTGACGCAATTCATCATCGTCTGACATCATTTTTTCAAAAAAGGACACCCTCTTACTTTCTTTTTTCTCAGCACCGTGAATCAACCTATAAATAAAGCCCATAAGCTCTTCTTTTACAGCAATTCTTCTATAAAAAAGAGCATGAATAACTTCATGTAAAATAGACACCAAAACCCTTGACTTTTCCTCTGCTTCATCGCTATATGTAATCGTATATTGATATTCTTCATCAGAGACAGCCTCTCTAATAAAAGTCAGCAAATCCTCAAAATATTTCTGACAACTCTTCAGATCGGTATTTTGAATCAAATTTTTCGGATTTCTCGCTAAAAAAAGAGCCATGAATATTTTATGAATACTTGATGAAAGTCCCTCTTTTTTCGATAGTTCCTTAAGTGAATAGAATTTTTTCATTGCATTTTGCAGACGATAAATAATTTGATCTGCAGCTCCCTTACGGTCTTTATCAATAAAATCGGGCATTCTTAGAATCGGATCATCAAGTAGCTCTTCATCAGTAGCTTCATCATAGGAACTTAAAAGTTGGATATTTTCTAACAGCTTATCATTAAAATAGGGTTCCCCCTCTGGATTCATCACATAAAAGAGCTCATATGCCAAATCCATTTTTAAAGCATCCAGATCATTCAACCCGACTTTATCAAGATTCAAGTCTAATGCATCAGATGATTGTGCATATCTTTTTTGCCATTCCATGGATCCTTCGTAAACATCAGGATAGACATCGACAATCTCTTTTACATAGAAATCCTTCAGTCTCTTAAATGTCCCCGATTTAAGGATATAGTCTTCGTCTCGAACATTTTGAACAAGCCCTAGAAAATCATCAAATCTATGAGCGGCTTGCATGGCAGCTGCCATCAGAGATTGAATAAACTCAGCTTCTTTCGGATCACCCAAGTCAATTCTTCCATCTGTACGACATTGTTTCAAATAAGAAAGAACATCTCTTAAATTATTATGAACCAATAAAATAAGAGAATCTGGAGCTTCTAAATAGATCCATTCTACATTTTGATAATCTAGTCCTTCATCACTTGTCACTATTTTTCGATCATTAACGATACCTATCTTAGTATTCGCATCTACAGCAAGAGAAGAAAGAACTGTAAAATTATCTAATATCTCTTGTATTTCATTTTGACTAATTATTTTAGCTTTTACTTTCAAGAGAAGCTCCTTAATATTACTATCTAACTTTATTATGTAATTAATATAATTAATGATCAATTATAATTAATAAAAATATAATATTATTATAAATAAATAGATAATTTAATAAATAAGACAACAACTACTATGACTGATGATCTATATGATCTTGATCTTCTAATTTTTTTAAATAATCACGATATTCCAAATGATTAGTCAAATAACTACCGAACCAGACAATAAGTCCACTCCAAACAAATGCCCCAGGAGTTGTGATTTTCACACCTAATGGCAAAATATTAATAATGGAATAGGCACCAAAGCTTAAAAGAAAGCTAATCATGCCAATTTTAAAATGAGAAAGCTTCAATCTGAATAATTTCATTAGTGGAAAAATTAAAGAATTCAAAAAGCCAAGAGAAAAAGCAAAAATCATTTCCCCTTTAATGTTAGGTATTTTTGTATAATAAGCGATTTCCACACCTGGAACCACGTGATTCACAAAAAACACACATAAAAAATTGAATAACAAACTTTTAAAATAAGACAAAAACACTCTCCTACTTATATTTTTTAATTATCAAAAATTAACAAAAAATCAAACAAAAATAATTATCTTTCACAAAAATCCAAGACACCTTTCATAAACATAAAAAAATATGATTATCATTCATCTATACAACATGACAAATCTTTCTTTATAATAGACATAAACAATTCAACTGACCTATTATTTTGTGTTTTTAAACTAAAAAGGCATTTATATGAAAGCTCCAACACAACCAATAACTTCGAGATTTTCCGACAGTATTTTGCGACAAACATGGAAGGGATCTTTTTGTCACACCATCTTAAAAACTCAACCATTTCCTGGATCACCAGAACAACAACAAACAATAATCCAAAGAATGACAATAATTGCTGAGCAATTTTTTACTCAGGAACAAGTTCATACATCAAAAGCAACAAACCTATTTGAACTATTCTCATGTTTAAATCATTATGCCTGGTCATTTTTATTCCTACCACGCGATTCACAAAAAATCCAAGATTCAATGAAATTAATTTACAACGCATTTCTTAGTATCACTTCAATTGAAAAATCCGATGAAAACATATATTATTGTATAGAGAGTTCTGCTCAATAAATAGAATCAATAATGCCAAAATATTTTAGAGTTGTTAAAGCTCTTTCTTATTCTCATCATAATATTTCGATCTCTTTTATGTCTTCTTTCATAAAAGAGATCTTAAATCTCTAAAATTCAAGATACCATTTCTCTTTAAATGAATAAGATTTTTTAATTTATTAACCCTTCTGCAAACCTTTTCCAAAAAACCCTTAAAAACCTTTAATT
>DAOTHK010000014.1:0-1743 GCA_035447625.1 Chlamydiales bacterium | reverse complement strand
AATTTATTAACCCTTCTGCAAACCTTTTCCAAAAAACCCTTAAAAACCTTTAATTTAAATAAATTTTTTCTTTAAAAAAATCGCAAAAACAGTTAACAATTTGCAGGATAGGATTTTTAACATGAAAAAATTTTTCTTCATTATTTTTATTATAAGTGTTTTTTTGCTACAGACTAGTTGTACAAATTCAGACAAGCAGAAAAAACATTTAAATATTTCATTTAGCTCAGAGCCTTTCACAAAAGATCCAAGAAAATCTGGAGATTTTTCAACGTCCGCCATATCCTTTTTACTTTTCTCAGGACTTACAGAAACAACTCCCAGTGGCAATATTGAAAAAGCGCTCGCTGAAAAAATAGAAATTTCCAAAGACAAGAAAACCTATACCTTTTTTCTAAAAGAAGCAAAATGGTCGGATGGAACCCCCATTACAGCATATGATTTCGAATATTCTTGGAAAAAAGTCATCGACCCAAACTTTTCCTCATTATGTCCTCATTTATTCTATCCTATCAAAAATGTTGAGAAAATCATTTCTAAAAAGCTACCAATAGCAGAAGCTGGGTTTTACGCTATCAATGATAAAACCTTTATTGTAGAGCTAGAAAACCCTAACCCCAATTTCTTATCACTAATTTCTTTTTGTGTTTTTTTTCCTATTCCTAAACACATCGAAATATCCGACCCCAATTGGAGCCAAAACATCTCAAAGCCTTTTGTCTCATCAGGACCTTTTCTTTTAGAAAAATGGGGACAAAACTCCAAAATCCAGCTAAGAGCCAATCCTTATTTTTATAATGCAAAAGCTATGGATATCCACAGTTTAACAGTACACATAATTCCAGATGCAAATACAGCTTTGAATATGTTCTATCAAAATGAATTAGACTGGCAAGGCTCTTTTATTTCCCCTCTCCCTGAAGACAGCTATGAATCGCTCATCAAACAAAATTTATTAAAAACAAAAAACTTAGCCGGTCTCACATTCTGCACCTACAATCTAAACAAATATCCATTCCATAATGCAAATCTTAGAAAAGCCTTTTCATCTGCCGTCAATAAAGAAGAAATCATCAAAAACATCTCACCATTAAATGAAGATATCGCCAATCAATTCATTCCCTCAGCATTTGAAGATTATCCACAAACCTCAACCCTTCAATATGATTTGGATAAAGCAAAAAAATACTTTGAGTTAGCACTCAACGAACTTGGAATCAATAAAGATGATCTCGAACTTAAATTCAGCTACTGTGCAAAAGAAAAACTTAAGAGAGTTTCTTTAATTTTAAAAGAACAATGGGAGAAAGCGTTCAATATTTCAATTGAATTACAGCAACAAGAGACTACTACAGGTATTTCAAACTTCCACAAAAAGAATTACCAATTTGGGCTTTGTTATCTTGTTGCCCAATATAATGATCCTTTAAATGTTTTCGATCGTTTTAAATACCCAGAAAATCCAAAAAACTACCCTGGATGGAACAATATAAACTATCAAAACTTCTTAAATGAAGCGATTGAGACTCCCTCTCAAAAGAAACGAAACCAATTACTCAAACAAGCCGAAATGATTCTTTTAGAAGAACTCCCTATCACTCCTTTGTATTTTCATAAAATCGGCTTCATAGCACAAAAACATAATTATGATAATTTCATAGGTCCCCTAGGAGATCTGCATTTTGAAAAAATAAAAATTAAAGGCTCGAAATGACAACGTACGATTTCAATTCCTATAATTCT
>DAOTHK010000013.1:0-19710 GCA_035447625.1 Chlamydiales bacterium | reverse complement strand
GTAAGTGAGATATCTCTATTATCATTGATATCGATAATTCCAGCCGATGAAATATAAGCATTTCCTTCTTGAGCGATCAATATTAAATCATTGCTGTCAAGATTGATGATAATATCACTGGCATTGGTTTTGATATAGGTATCATCAGCTCTTGCTTGCATTCCTATATTTTCAACGGAAAAAGTAATATCTCCTTTTGCAATTTCAACATAAGCGGTCGCTACGCCAGTTGCAACAGTTCCGCTTGTTAGAAAGAAAGAACCAGAACCTGCAATGGTAATATGATCGCTTCCACTTGTGGAAGAGGAATAGATTCTGGCATAGGCATCAGTTCCGGACGAGGTTGATGCTGCGACTCTAAAAAGCGTAAATGCGTTAATGTCGATCGAAGCTGCTGAAAGGATTTGCGCTGTTAGATCAGCTCCTCCGATGACGTCGATTTGATTTGCATTTTGGATGGTCAAGTTGCCGGTTGATTGTAGTATTGCATTATGATCATTTAATCCTCTTATATCAATATTGCCGGATACATAGGCATTGAGAGGTCCTTTAGATTCTACATGACCTCCATGAAGAGTGAGGGATTGGATAGGGTAGGTACGGGTTCCCAAAGCAATGGTTTTAGAAGAAACCAAGTTAATGATTTTACTATCCGCTGTGGATGAACCATTTACTATTAAAGAACCGGAGGTAATTGCAACGCCATCTTTTGCTTCAATTTTAACATCGCCGTGAAGTCCTGAACCTGCTGTCATTGTTAAAGTGCCGGTATTTTGCAATGTAATATCTCCGGATGAACCGTAAAGAGCTCCTCCATAAATTCCGACGATATTATTATTTGTTGAAGAAGTAACGCTTGCTCCTGTCCAAGTTCCTCCATTTATGGAAATGATGACTTCGCCACTTCCTGAACAGGAAATCCATGTTCTGTGGTTTCCGGCGCCAGCTGCTGTGGCTCCTGTCATATTTAGCGTTCCTATATAAGCAAAAATTCCATTATAGCCGGAACCTGTTCCTTGGTTGGTTTCGATGCCGGCATAAGCATTTCCTTCTCCAGAACCTCCTGTGAGAGAAAGGCTGTATCCTCTATTATAGAATATGATATTTCCAGAATTGGCTCCCACTGTAGTAAGTGGTGCTCCTGCCGCAAAGATCCCTGCATGAGCTACTTGTCCAGTAGCTGCAGATCCAGCTGTAAATGTGGAATTGCCTGCCATATAACAGGAGATGGAACCATTAGCGGTTTCAATGGAAGCCGAGCTGTCAGCGCTTGTTGCCGTTGCAGCTGAGGCATCCAAAGTTAAACTGCCATAACCTTGTTCCCCGCTATAGTAGTTGATATTGATATCTCCTTCGCCTGTGTTGAAGATTTTTGCATAGTGATCATTGCCGGATGTTAAGGAGATATCTTTTACATTTGTTATGTTGATGGATTCCGCAGAGCCACTTCCTCCACTTGTAGTGATATATGCAAAAGAAGAATTTGTTGACTCTATAGCTATATCTCCTTCATTCATGTCGATGTTGATATCACTTCCTTGAGTGGAAATATAGTTGTCGGCAGCACCTGTGGCAGGTCCAATATTCAGTGCGCTGGTGGAAAGATTGATATCACCATCATCCATGTAGATTCTAGCATATCCTGAAACATCTCCTCCGGTAAGGGTAGTTGAAGTGCTGTAAATATTGATAATGTTTGTTGCAATTCCTCCATTGGTGATAATTTCCGCATACCCTCCCGCATTTGTTCCGCCAGTTATTGTAAGGGCAGAAATCGGATTGGAGCTGGAACCGATAGAAATATCGCGGTTGATGGAACGGATTTTGGCATAGCTATCGGTATTACCTGTAAGTGTTACATTAGTAGCATCATCAATTGAAATATGATTGTTTGCCTGAATATAGACGCTTCCTGCACTAGCGGCAGGTTGCAGAAGAACATTTCCGGTAGCGCTTAGTGTAATAAAACCATTAGAGGAAGCATAGATGGATGCGGTACCTGTTCCCGCGGCATTGGTGTTTAGGGTGCAATTATTACAGGCGATTTTTAGAAAATCTAAATCGGTCACTCCTACTGCAGGTCCTGTAGTGAGGATTTGTGCATACCCTACTTTGCCAGTTAATAAAAGGTTTCCAGTAGAAATGATTCTAACGGTATCGTTTGTGACAGAGGAAGGGTTTTCCTTAGCAATATAGGCATTGGTGCTTGTGCCAGTTCCTCCGATGATAGAGATATTGCCAAATGCTGTGGTTTCACCGATTGAGATGGCGGAATTTTGTGTTGAGATATAAGCTGAGGCGTTGGTATTGGATCCACCGGTTAAAGTGATTGTTCCAGAGCCATTCATGGTGATGGGAGAACTTCCGTCGATTGTCGTTTTGATGGCAGCATAAGCGCCGCTTGCGGATCCTCCAGTTAATGAGATGGAGGTGTTAGCTTCTGAAATAGTTATGCTTCCTCCGACAATTTGAGAATAGGCGTCGGTAGAAGAGCCTCCTTCGATTGCGATTTGAGTGCTTTCAATTGTTATATCTTCTGTCGCTGTTTGAATGAGGCTTTGTGCAGCACCTGTTGCTGGACCTAGGATAAGGGATCCTGTTGTTAGATTAATATCTCCTTCAGCCATAATGATGCCGGCATTTGCAGAAGAGGCTCCCAGAGTATCTCCTCCGGTGATTGTCATCGCTCCTGAACAATAGATAGTAATGAAATTTGTTGTGGTGCCTCCATAGGTACGTATTTCGGCTCGAGCATCGGATCCTGCAACAGCATTGGTTCCCCCAGTTAATGTTAATGAGGTAATAGGGTTGGTGCTGGTGCCTATCGCAATTTCTCTATTATCAGAACGGATTCTAGCATAAGTGTTTGTATTTCCTATAAGTGTTACAGCACTAGCATCGTTGATCGTGATGCGGTTATTCGCTCTAATATAGGTGTTTCCAGCAGAAGCGGCCGGAGTCATGGAAAGATTTCCTGTAGCACTTAGAGTAATGAATCCATTTGCAGAAGCATAAATTGAGGAGTCGGCAGTTCCTCCTCCTGTTGCATCTGTGTTTAATGTGCAGTTATTACAAGAAATTTTCAAAAAGTCATAATCAGTCACTCCAACTTGTGGTCCTGTGGAAAGAATTTGTGCATAGCCAACTTTTCCTGTCATTGTTAGATTTCCAGTAGACAGAATTCTCACAGGGTCGTTGGTTGCAGTTGATGGGTTTTCTTGTGCAATATAGGCATTGGTTCCAGAAGCGCTGCCACCTAAAATGGTAATATTTCCAAAAGTGGTTGTTTCACCTATGGAAATTCCTGAATTTTGAGTAGAAATATAAGCGCTTGCATTAGTATTGGAGCCACCTGTTAAGGATAGGGTTCCTTCTCCATTCATTGTAATCGGCGAAGTTCCATCATATCCGGTATAAATAGCTGCATAAGTTCCTGTTCCAGATCCTCCTGTTAAAGAGAGAGAGGTATTGATGTTTGAGATCGTTAAAGAATAAGCTCCGCTTGTATTTGGATAAATGGAAGCGTATGCATCTGCTGAAGAGCCTCCTTGTAGCGAGATAACATTAGCGTTGGAAATTGTTAAATTACCAGTTGAGGTAATTGAGGTTGTATTCGTTGAAGATGTGAGAGATAAGGTGCCAACATTTGAAATTGTCATAGCGCCTACCGAGGTAATGGCACTTGCAGTACTTTGTAAATTGGTAAGGGCGATCGTACCGGATACATAGCCATTCAAAGTTCCAGTTGATGTAACGCTACAACCATTGAGGGTAAGTCCTCCAAGTGGTGTTGTGCTGGTCCCTAAGGTGATTGTTTGATTTGAGACAGTATTGTAAATAGCTGCTTTTGCATTGGCAGATTTGTTTAATATTATAGTTCCGGATCCTAAAAGTGTGACATGATCTACGCCAATAATTAATGCGTCTGAATCTACTCCTGCTCCTCCATTTAAAGTAAGAGTTCCGGTATTAGTTACGGTTACATTATCTTCTTCTCCTCCAATTCTTCCAGAGAAAATTCCAACAATATTTTCTTCGGATGGAGAGGCTTGAGCTCCTCCTGTAAAAGTTCCACCTTTGAGCGTTACGGAGGTATCAGCTTCTCCGACAGCGGCTATACGTGCGTGATGCACGCCGGTTCCACTTGATCCACCGGTCATGTTGATAGGCCCCGAGTTGATTACTTGAATCCCTCTGATGGATCCGGTGGTAAGTCCTGAATTTGTTAAAATTCCAGCAATAGCTTCGCCAGTTCCGCTTCCAGCTGTCATTGTAAGGGTGTATTCATTGCTTCCGCTTCGGTTGATAAAAACATTATCGCCATGAGTATCGAAAAATACAGTGCGGGCACCTGATGCGAATATGCCGGCATCTGCTGAATAAGGATCTGTAGCTGTACCTGCTAGAAAGCTTGAATTTCCTGCCATGTAGCAATAGATGGATCCATCTGCTGTGTCGATGGCAGCTTCACAACTGGCAGTTGTGGCTGAGGCTGAAGAGGCATCCAAAGTGAGGCTTCCATATCCTTGTTCAGAAGCTTTGTTGATATTGATATCGCCGGCACCTGTAATGAGGATTTTTGCATAGTGGTTGTTAGCAGATGTTAGGGAAATGTTTTTGGCATTTGTGATATTGATATGTTCGGGGACTAAGTGGGTTCCTCCGCTTGTAGTTATAAAAGCGTGTGAGGAAGAGGTAGCTTGTAATGTGATATCTCCTAAATTCATATCAATATTTACGTCGCTTCCTTGTGTGGAGATATAATTATTGGCAGTTCCATTGGAAGGACCGATGACAAGTGATCCTGTGGACAGATTGATATCTCCATCCGACATATAGATTCTTGCTTCTGCAGTAGAGGCTCCCAGTGTGTTTCCTCCGGTGATCGTAGTCGCTCCAGAACAATAGATGTTGATATTGTTTGTGGCAATTCCTCCAGGTGCATATATCTGAGCACTGGCATCAGTTCCGCCTACTCCATTGGTTCCTCCAGTTAGAGTAAGGCTTGAGATAGGATTGCTGCTAGTACCGATGGAAATATCTCTTTGATCTGAAAAGATTTTTGCATAGGCATTGGTGTTGGCAATCAAACTTACGTTTGTAGCATCGTTGATTGAGATATGGTTATTGGTGCGGATATAGGTATTACCGGCGCTGGCCGCTGGTTGAAGAAGAACATTTCCAGTAGCGCTTAAGGTAATAAAACCATTTTCGGATGCCCAGATAGAAGCGTCGGCAGTTCCTGTTGCATCGGTATTTAAAGTACAATTATTACATTCGATTTTTAGGAAATCGTAATCGGTTACTCCTGCTGCAGGTCCTGTAGTTAAAATTTGTGCATATCCGACTTTTCCTGTTAATAGAAGATTTCCAGTTGAGAGAATTCTGACGGTACTGCTGGTTCGAGTAGATGGGTTTTCTTTAGCGATATATGCGTTGGAACCGGATGCTGTTCCTCCTGCAATGGTGATATTGCCTAAAGGAGTTGTTTCTCCGATTGAAATGGCCGAGTTTTGTGTAGAAATGGAAGCGGAGGCATTGGTGTTGGAGCCTCCTTGGATGTTTAGGGTTCCTGAGCCATTTATGGTAATTGGTGCACTTCCATCACTAGTTGTTTTCAAGGAAGCGTAAGCATTACTTCCGGATCCTCCTCTAATATTTATATCGGTATTTGCGCCTGAAATGTTAATGCTTGTGCCTGCTGAAAGATAAGAATAAGCATCTGTTGTTGTTCCGCCTTCGATATCGATGTGAGCGCTTGTAATGGTTGCTGAATTACAATTAACTGTTGCTCCCTTTGTGAAAACTAAAGATCCAATATCAAGATTTTCTGATGCTATCACTAGGTTTTGAGATAGATCTATTGAAGTATTGCTATTAATATTAACGGTGTAGAAGGCGTTGTTATAACCGATTTGAAAATCTCCTCCGCTATTATAGATCGTTGAGGATTTTAAATCGGTGCCATTCATGACAAAATATCCACCGGCAGAATGAGAATTTCTTGCATGAATTTTTCCAGAGAGGATTTGGATTTCTACTGAGCTAGCAGCAGAGGTAGAGTCAACATGAATACTAAGAGCATTCAAGTCGAGTATGACATTATTGGGATCTGTAGCAGTTCCTGTACTTGTGATGTTTGCTTGGATTGTAATCATGTGCGGAGCTGTCAATGTCAGTCTATTGCCGCTATTCCAAGAGATGTCGGATGAAACTGTAATCGTTCCTGTACCAGCTCCAGAGCCGCTTGCATCGATTGTTACGGCATTATTTGCTAGAGCTGTTTGTATATCGCTACGATTTAATGTTGCTATATTTGTATCGGGTTTATAGGGGTTTGTGAAAGAGGGACTGGAGGAGGATGTGGAAATTGTAATATCACATGGGTCTAGTAAAAGAGTTCCAATATTTTCAGCATTTCCTGTTGAATTCACAAATCCATCAAAAACCAAATCACTGGTTTTTGTGGAAATTTCTACAAAACCGCCATTGCCCTCTTTTTGACCTCCGGCATAAATTTCTCCATAGAAAGCGTTTCCTTCATCAGCCCATAGGATCACTTTGCCGCCATTGCCACTTTTTTCAGCAGAGGCATTGATAACAGCTTTTTCTTCCGTGAAAAGAGTAAGAGCGTTCGGGATATCGAGATTTTTTCCCTGATAATCACCGCCGATGAGGATTTCTCCTCCACCATTGATGCCACAAGCGTCGATATTCGCTTTTGAATAAAGATGAAGGTGATCTCCAAGAATTTGAATGTTTCCACCGTTATCTGATTTTTGTGCTTTCATGGAACCATAAATTTCGGCTCTTCCATTTGAAGCTTTTAGAAAAATACGACCATTTTCAGAGGAAGGGGAAAGAGCATCGACATGCCCTTTGTGATTGATAGCGATGCTATAAAGAGAACCATCTGATTTGAGCTCGATATTTTGTCCTGAGAGGGTTCCTTCTTGTAAAAGGCCAGTTGTATTTAATTGCTCTTGTAATGAAGATGTTTTAATAAGAATCTTTTCTGATTTATTAGGGCAGATATAAATATCCAATCCACTTGCTATACCTGCTGTGTCTTTGGCTTGGATACTTCCTTTATTGTGTACTTTGTAACCAATTAAAAAAGCATCTCCATCACATGCTTTGATCGTTCCAAGGTTTGTGATTTCAGCTAAGGATTCTCCTAAAAAATTTATTGATTGCTCATTTAAAAACTCATTGTCTGAAAAATCAAGTGTTGAAGCAATCCAAGCTCCTACATCGATGACTGCGGTATCATTGATGTAAATCCCTTTTGGATTGACAAGGTAAATAGTTCCGTTACTGATAAGCTTTCCTGCAATATTAGATGAACTACTACCGATGACTCGGTTTAATATCGAACTGTTTTCCGATTGAATGAATTCAGTGATTTCATTTTCTTCAATCGAGAAATTATCCCAGTGGATGATTGATTTGTCTTTTGATATAACTTGCAAATGAGCATTGCTTCTTTGCGTTATTTCAATATCCCCATGAATAATTTCAGGATTGGTGGGGTTGGCTGTGATAAAAAGTGAATAAATAAGACCGCAGATAAAAAATTTTTTCATAAAATGAGCTCTTTTTTTAGAAAAATTAAATTCAAATAATTTATATATATATTTTTATATATATATATTTATTCAAAAAAGAGCAATTAAAGGAGTATGTTTACTGAAAAAAGTTAATTTCTTTTTCTGTTAATGATCGATAAGATCCAAGTGGAATGTTACCTAGGACAAGAGATCCTAGTCGAATTCTTTTAAGATCCATCAAAGTTAAACCAGCATATTCAGTCATAATACGCACTTGGTGTTTTAATCCTTCTTTGATCACAATTTTAAAACTGCCGCGACGAATTTTAGTAACTTTTACAGGTTTTACCCATCTGTTTTCGATACGTACACGTCTTGTAAGTTTTTTTAAATCTTCGTGAGAAATTTCTTCACGGACTTTGACAAGATATTCTTTTTCGATGTCTTTGGAAGGATGGATGACCTGGTTAGCAAAATCGCCATCATTGGTAACAAGCAAGAGTCCGGAGGTGTTTTTATCCAATCTTCCAATGGTGAAAAGTCTTGTTTTTTCAGCATAAAAAATATCTATTGCCAGTTTCGATTTTTCAGAAGTTCTTTTATTGGAACAAAGGTATCCGATGGGTTTATTCAATAGAAAATAAAGCTTTTTCTTCTCTACTTTTATTGTCTTGTTACGAAATTTGACAACATCTGTGTCTTCGATTTGTGTGGCGGGATTTGTGACAACATGGCCGTTGACTTTGACATCACCATTTGCAATAAACTCTTCGCTTTTTCTGCGTGAGCAAATATTACAAAGAGCTAGATATTTATTGAGTCTTGTAGACATAGAATTCTCATTATGTTGAAAGAAAATTATCTATCATTTAACATTAAAAATCAATGGTTTAGAAAAAGGGTGTTGAATATGAGTAAGTTAATAATAATGAGGCATGGCCAGTCAATTTGGAATCAAAGAAATTTGTTTACCGGATGGGTGGATGTCCCTCTTTCAGAAAAAGGGGTAGAGGAAGCGTTAAATGCTGGAAAAGAAATTATGGATGAACCGATCGATATCGTCTATGTTTCTACATTGATTAGATCTCAGACGACAGCGGTATTAGCTCTTTTGTCTCATCATACTCAAAAAACTCCGGTAATGCAGCATCCGCATAATGAAAAAGAAAGTAAATGGGGAAAAGTTCATTCGGATAAAACCGAAAAAGAAATCATTCCTATGATACCGGCATGGGAGCTTAATGAAAGAATGTATGGAGATTTGCAAGGTCTCAATAAAGCTGAAACAGCGGAAAAATACGGAAAAGAGCAAGTTCATATTTGGAGAAGAAGTTTTGATGTTGCACCTCCTCATGGAGAAAGTTTGAAAATGACATCCGAAAGAACGATTCCGTATTTTAAAGAGAGAATATTGCCTCATTTGGAAAAAGGAGAAAATGTTTTGATCTCCGCACATGGAAATTCATTGCGATCAATTGTTATGTTTATTGAAAATCTATCAGGAGAAGAGGTTGTTTCTTTGGAAATTCCAACAGGAAAACCAATTATTTACGAATATAATCAAGGTACATGGAGCAAATCATGAATCCAGAACAATGGAAAAAATTGTCAAAAGAAGAAAAAATTGAAAAAATCGATCATCTGCTCGAAGAAGAAATCAGACCTTTTATCGCTGAGCATGGTGGAGGAGTCGATATCATCGATTTGATTGATGATAAAGAAGTCATCATCGCTTATGAAGGGGCTTGTAGAGGTTGTCCAGGGGCAGTCGGTGGCACTCTTTCCTTTATTCAACAGGCTTTGCAGGAAAATTTAAGCCCGGATCTTTTCGTTACACCTCAGATGTAATTAATCGATTTTCATTGATAAATCACCCGACCTTAAAATAAGCATTTGTTTTGTTTTAAGGTCGTAAAATTTGAGCATTCCTTGATCAGTTAATGAAAGAATTTTTCCATGATGATAATTATCAGCTTCTTTTATTGTGATTTCTTGATCAACATAAGCTAAATGTTTTTCAATTTTGTTTTTAAAAAATTTAAAACCTTCTTTTTCAAAGATTTCCAAATCTTCTTCAAATTGTTTTTGGATTTTTTTTAAAAGGTTTATGGGATCAATATTTTTCTCAGCGATCATTTTTAGAGATGTTGCTTCAATATCTAATGAGCTTAAAGTTTTTTCAGACATATTTACATTTAATCCAATCCCTATAAAGCAATGAATAAATGGAGTTTCAAAGATTGTTTCGGTTAAAATTCCTCCGATCTTCTTTTTGTGAAAAAGAAGATCATTCGGCCATTTGATTTGCAAAGAAATATTTATGCTTTGAACAGCTTTCAAAGTTGAAAAAGCAAGGATTTGTCCTATGTTGTAATGAAGGTCTTGTGATCTTAGCCTTTTATAAAAAGTGGCATAGATATTTTTTTCATCGGGAGAGAACCATTTTCTTTGGAAACGCCCTTTGCCATGAGTTTGTTTGGAAGCTGCAATACAAATCAGTTTGTTTTGATCAAAATTTTGATATTCTCTTTTTGCATATTCATTAGTGGAGTCGATGGTATCTAATAAAATGAGCTGAGACATATTTTTCATATAGGGATTCTTTGATTATTATTTGCATGATAAAAGAGACAAAGGTTAGAATGCAAATTAGTTTTAGCTAGTTTCAAAATGTTTAAATTTGCCCTATTAAAAAGAATCGATTTTCGCATTATTATTCTTTTATCGTTTTTAATGATCATCTCGCTTGCTGTTATCTCTTCGATGACACAAGAAATGAATTTAAATGCGGCAGTTTTTACACCCTACGTAAAAAGTCAAATTAAATGGTTTGTCCTTGGGTGGGGGGCTTTTTTCTTTTTTGCATCGATGGATTATCGGATTTTAAAAAAATGGGCTTGGCCCTTATATATTTTGATGATCGTTCTTCTGATAGGTCTTTATTTTACTTCTCCCATTCAAAGAGTGCATAGGTGGTATCGCATTCCTTTTTTAGGCATAACAGCCCAGCCCTCAGAAGCTGCCAAAATAATTGTAGTGATTACTTTGGCTTTTTTTTTAGAAAAAAAAGGGCGATTGGTTGAAACGTTGCCGTCTGCAATGCAGATTGCGATATTGATAGGGCTTCCTTTTCTTCTTATTTTGAAACAGCCTGATTTGGGGACAGCTCTTGTTCTTTATCCGATAGGCTATGTTATGTGCTATTTTGCAAATCTTCATAAAGGTTTTCTAAGAGTTATTGCAAGCGTTGGATTGATTGCCGTGACGTTTGTTCTTTTGATTTTTTCCAATGTCCTATCTCATGAAAAGATGAAGCCATTTTTTTGCTCGTTTATGAAGGAATATCAGTATGAGCGGTTAAATCCTTCTACCTATCATCAAAATGCTGCACAAATTGCTATTTCGATTGGGGGTATTACCGGTAGTGGTTGGAGAAAAGGGGAGTTTTCCATGCGAAAATGGCTTCCGGCAGCGCATACCGATTCAGTTTTTGCTGCTTATAGCGAAGAATTTGGCTTGATTGGTGTTTTCTTTTTGCTTTTAATTTTTTATGGAGTAATACATCTTTCATTGAAGATTTCCATGCAGGCCAAAGATACTTTTGGTCATTTGCTTGGATTGGGTATTGCTGTTTATCTTGCAATGCATATTATTGTAAATATCGCGATGATGTGTGGGCTTTTACCCATCTCAGGTGTACCGCTTATAATGATTACGTATGGAGGGAATTCCATATTAACGACTATGGGCGCTTTAGGAATATTACAAAGTATTTATATAAGAAGGTTTAAATTTAATGGCTGATCACACGTTTCTTTTTAATCCAGGAATTTGGCTTGGAGAGGGGAAAATCATACTCAATATGGTAGAAGAAAAGCTTGTGTTTTATACGAAATGGCAAATCGATAAAAGCGAGGATAAAACAAGTGGTATTCAGGAAATTCAAATTGGTGGAATTTCTGAAAATATGCGTAATGAGCTTTCTTTCTATGACTTCACAAAATCTTCTTTTATTGTTGAAATGTCAAATCTAAATATCGGAAAAGTTGTTGGGCATGGAGTGATTGATGATCAATTGATTGCTTGGGAATTTAGAGATAATGAAATGAATTTCGAAGGATTTGAAACTTATAAAAAACAAGAAGATGGTAGTTATTTGGTTCATTCGGAATATGTTACTTCCGATCAATTTAGAACACAGATAGAAGGAAGAATTTGGCAAAAATTTAATGAAGAAGGAAATTATGAAAAATAAATGGAGTTTTTTACTTTTATTCGCACTATTTTTTTCATGCGCATCAGGAACAAAAGTGGTTACAGCAGATGATTTTGCTCAAATAGCGATCGGCATGAGCGAAAAGAAAATGATTGAAATTGCAGGCCAACCTTATTCAAAGAAAAAACTTGAGAATGGGGCTATTGAATATCGCTATATTGAGAGAGTGACTTCTTCTGGAACGGTTCTTCAAGAACGACATTATTTAGTTCTTGTAAAAGATCATAAGGTCATTTCTAAAAAAGTTTTGTTTTATCGTGAGCCTCCCTATGATATTAATAGCTACGATATGCAAACATCTGAAAATCGAAATCCTTAATTTTCCTTACTATTAAAAAGTATCTTAAGAAAAAATAAAAAAACCCCAATTTTCATTGGGGTTTTTGAATTTTACTAGCAAGTTCAATTCATTATGCTTTAATGCTGATCTCAACACCTGCAGCTACCGGCAACACTTTTAATTTGTCGATGGTTTCTGGAGTTGGATTAACTAGATCAAGCAAGCGAATATGAGTTCTCATTTCGAATTGCTCACGTGATTTTCTGTTTACGTGAGGAGATCTTAGAACAGTATAGACTTCCCTTCTTGTTGGAATAGGGATAGGGCCTACAACCCTAGCTCCTGTTCTTTTCGCTGTTTCAACAATATCAATTGTTGAACGATCTAATAATCTTTGATCGTATGCTTTTAAGCGAATGCGAATTTGCTTTTTTTCTTTTGGTTGTTGTTTTGCCATGTCTATTCTCTTTATTGTTTGATGATTTCTTCTTGTATCTTTGAAGGGACTCTTTCAAAGTGGCTTGGTTCCATTGTATAGCTTGCTCTTCCAGAAGAAAGAGAACGCAATTGTGTGGAATAACCAAACATTTCACTTAAAGGTACTTCAGAAGTTACGATTAAAGTTCCTTTATTCATATCCTGGCCTAAAATTTTGCCACGGCGTCTGTTAAGGTCTCCGATCACATCACCAAGATAATCTTCTGGAGTTGTGACGACAACTTTCATAATCGGTTCTAAGATGATAGGCATACATTGTTTAGCCGCATCTTTAACTGCCATGGATCCGCAGATCTTGAAGGCCATTTCGTTAGAGTCAACTTCGTGGTAAGAACCAAAAACAATAGATACCTTAGTGTCGACAAGGTTGTATCCAGCAAGTACGCCGGTTGCAAGACCTTCTTCAACCCCTTTGATAACTGCTGGAATATATTCTTTAGGAATAACACCACCAACAATTTTGCTGACGACTTCGTTTCCTTTTCCAGCTTCGTTTGGTTCAACTTCCAATACAACGTGAGCATATTGTCCGCGTCCGCCTGATTGTTTGACGAATTTTGTATCGGATTTTCCAGGTTTTGTAATGGTTTCTTTATAAGAAACTTGTGGTTTACCGACATTCGCTTCCACTTTAAATTCACGCATCATACGATCTTTTAAAATTTCTAGGTGAAGTTCTCCCATTCCAGAGATAATTGTCTGACCAGTTTCATGGTTAGTCTTTACTTGGAATGTTGGATCTTCTTCAGAAAGAGCGCTTAATGCTGTGGAAAGTTTTTCACGGTCAGCTTTTGACTTAGGCTCGATCGCCATGGAAATAACAGGTTCTGGGAATTCCATTTTTTCTAGTACTAAAGGAGTATCTAAAGCACAAAGAGTATCACCAGTTGTTGTATATTTTAATCCAATACAAGCTGCGATATCTCCTGTGAAGAAACAGTCTTTATCTTTTCTGTTATTTGCGTGCATTTCAAGAAGACGAGAAACTCTTTCTTTTTTGTCTTTAGTAGTGTTGATAATGGAAGCTCCTTTTTCCAAAGTTCCACTATAAACGCGAACGAAAGTAAGTTTTCCAACATATGGGTCTGTCATCACTTTAAAAGCAAGAGCAGATAAAGGTGATTCATCGGATGGTTTTAGTTCTAATTCTTTATCGGAATCAGCTTCGAATCCTTTGATCATTCCTCTGTCAATCGGTGAAGGCATCCAGCGAACAACGGCGTCTAGCAATTGTTGAACACCTTTGTTTTTGAAAGCTGTTCCGCAAAGAACTGGATTGATTTTGTTTTCGCAAACACCTTTTCTGAGAATTGCATGCATTTCTTCATCTGTGATGGAATTAGGATCTTCTAAAACCTTCATCATGAATTCTTCATTTTCATCATCGATTGTAGCAAGTTCGTCTAATAATGCAGAACGAAGCTCTAGGCATTTTTCTTTTAGATCAGCTGGAATTTCTTGGATTTCGTATTCAGCACCCATTGTCTCATCTTTGAAAAGATATGCTTTCATAGAGATGATGTCGCACATTCCTTTAAAATCTGATTCAGCACCGATAGGGCAGTGAATGGCGATAGCATTAGCGCCTAATTTATCTTTCATTGTTTCGATACACTCGAAATAATCCGCACCGGTTCTATCCATTTTGTTAACAAATGCAATACGTGGTACACCATATGTGTTTGCTTGGCGCCATACGTTTTCTGATTGTGGTTGCACGCCGGCAACAGCACAGAAAACGGCAACAGATCCGTCGAGCACACGTAAAGATCTTTCTACTTCAACAGTAAAGTCAACGTGTCCCGGAGTGTCGATAATATTGATTTTATGCTCAGATCCGAAATCTTTATCTTTCCAGTAAACAGTTGTTGCAGCAGAAGTAATGGTGATACCTCTTTCTTGCTCTTGTATCATGAAGTCCATTGTAGCAGCACCTTCGTGTACTTCTCCAATTTTATGAGAACGACCAGAATAAAAAAGGATCCTTTCGGTAACAGTTGTTTTACCCGCATCGATGTGGGCCATGATACCAATATTGCGTACATTTTCTAATGTATCAGTTTGGGGTCTTTCGTAATTTGACATTGATTAACGATCCTTATTTTACCATTTATAGTTTGCAAATGCTTTGTTTGCTTCCGCCATGCGGTGCGTATCTTCTTTCTTCTTGATGGTAGCGCCTTGATTGTTGAAGCAATCAGATAGCTCGATTGCAAGACCATCTGTCATGCTTTTACCAGCTTTGCTACGTGCATGTTTGATGATCCAACGCATCGCTAGAGCATTTCTTCTATCTGGAGCGATTTCGATTGGTACTTGATATGTAGCTCCACCAATTCTTCTTGATTTTACTTCAAGAGATGGTTTCGCATTTTCTAGTGCTTGTTTAAAAGTTTCTAGGGGGCTGTCTGCATTGACTTTTTTTACAAGCTTGTCAATTGCATCGTAAACGATTTTACGAGCAGTCGATTTTTTGCCTGAAATCATCACAATATTGATGAATTTAGCCAATGTCTTGCTATTATAGATTGGGTCTGGCTGAATTTTTCTTTTTTCAGCTTTTCTACGTCTAGACATGAAGTTTTTTCCTTTGTGTTAGTTGTTTTTCTTCACTTGGTCTCGTTTAGGACCTGCCCCAGAGTTTGATTTTTCTCATTTGGAAAATGAAAGTCTGGAGCCAGAACAATTATTAAATAAGAATTGTTCTAACGTTACTTAGGTCTTTTTGCTCCATATTTGGAACGAGATTGCTTACGGTCTTTTACAGCAGCTGTATCTAAGCTACCACGAACGATATGATATCTTACGCCTGGAAGATCTTTTACACGTCCACCTCTTACAAGTACAATGCTGTGCTCTTGTAAGTTATGTCCTTCACCAGGGATGTAAGCAATGATTTCTTGACCATTAGATAGTCGAACCCAAGCTACTTTTCTAAGAGCCGAATTCGGTTTTTTAGGAGTCTTGGTCTTAACTTGCAAACATACGCCTCTTCTATGAGGGCACTTTTGCAAAGCAGGAGACTTTTGACGTTTTACAGATTTTTTTCGTCCTTGTTTGACGAGTTGGTTTGTTGTTGGCATTTATTTTCTCCTTAAAATAACTAAAAAATTGCCTAATACAGTGAAAATATACCGAAAAAACTTCTTTTTTGCAAAAGAAAAGAGTCGGGAAAACTTTTAAATATTTATTAAATATTTTTAATTAACTTTTGTATTTTAAGTAGTTAATTAAATTAAAATATTTGTTTTTAAAATAATAATTGTAATATTAATTATTTTAGTTTTATAATTCCTAATAAGGGGGGTAAGAGAAAGGATTAAGCTTACGACGCTTACGTTTGTGGTTATATCGAGTCCTTTTGTCTTCTTACCTTCCTCATTTTTTATTTAATAAAGGCTTATTTATGATAATTAAACGTTTTATGTTTTTTGTAATTGGTGTTACCGGAATTTTATTTGCAAAGGACTTAACTCTAACAGACACACCGGTAATCATGCAAAGAATGTTTAGTTATCACGTTGAAAATAAAGAATTTAATCCAAATATCGTTAGACGAATGTTTAAAGTTTATATTGAACAATTCGATCCGCAAAAAATTTATATGACCCAATCTGAAGTTTATCCTTATTTGCAGATGTCAAATAAACAGCTGGCTCAAATAGAAAAAAGATTGAAGCAACATGACTTTTCAGACTTTATTCAATTAAATGATCTTATCAAGATGGCAATCGAAAGAGCTCAGGAAAATCGTTACGATGTGGGCAAAGAGCTCGTTTTTCAAGAAAAAATTGAAAACCCGAAAACCGATTATGAAGATTATGCTCTCACGATAGAAGATCTTAAGGATCGACAAAAAAAACGTTGGGAATCCTTTTTTTATTTTCATAAGACAAAATCCAGAGCCAACAACCTTTTAAAGAAAAAGAAAATCGTTACACTTCTTGAAAATAAATTGAATCGTATTGAAAAACCATATCTTACTCAAAATGAGCATGATTTGGCTTTACATATTCTAAAAGCATTTTGCAAAAGCTTGGATGCTCACACAGCATTTTTCTCAGATGAAGAAGCATATGAAATGAGAATGAATTTGGAAAAAGAATTTCAAGGGGTAGGCGTTGTACTCACTGAAAGTATCGATGGAGTCGTTGTGTCTGATATGATTCAAAATAGTCCTGCAGAAAAATCGAAAAAGATTAAGGTGAATGATATTTTAGTAGAAATTGATGGAGTATCAGTTGTCGATATGGGCTTTGAAGATGTTCTTCAAAGACTTAAAAATCATAAATCTTCAGTGAAACTTGGTTTTAATCGTTATTTATCATCTGGTGATAAAACAACTTTTTTCAGAGTGAAGTTAAAAAGAAAGGCAATTTCCTTGGAAGAGGAAAGGGTAACTTATGAAGCCAAGCCTTATGGCGAAGGTATTATCGGGACGTTGAAATTGACTTCCTTCTACGAAAACAACAATGGTGTTACCAGCGAAAAGGATTTGAAAAAAGCAATTAAAGAATTAAAAAAACAAGGCCCTCTTTATGGCGTTGTTTTAGATCTTCGTGAAAATGCCGGGGGCTTTTTAACGCAGGCGATTAAAGTGGCTTCATTATTTATGTCCAGTGGAGTTGTGGTAATTTCGAAATACTCCAATGGAGAGATGCGATATCTTAGAAATTTTGATGCATCGCCTGAATTTTCTGGTCCTTTAGTTGTCTTAACATCGAAGCTTTCTGCATCAGCATCGGAAATTGTTGCTCAAGCATTGCAAGATTATGGTGTGGCTCTTATTGTCGGAGATCCGACGACTTACGGGAAAGGATCGATTCAATATCAGACAGTGACAAATGAAGAGGCGGATTACTTCTTTAAGGTGACTGTTGGAAAATATTATACAGTATCCGGACATACGACTCAAATCAAAGGTGTTCAAGCGGATATCGTTGTTCCGGGACCCTATTCGGAATATCAAATAGGAGAAAGATATTTGGAATATCCGCTTGAAGCGGATCGTGTTCCCGCGGCTTATCAGGATTCATTAATGGATTTGGATCTTCGAGGACAGCTTTGGTGTGAGGAAAATTATTTACCTTATTTGCAAAGGCATGTTTCTTTCTGGAGCAAGATGCTTCCTTCCTTAAAGAAAAATAGTCAAAGAAGACTTATGAGCGATAGGGATTTTCAAAATTATTTAAAGAAAGTCAAAGAAAAGGATTTGCAAAATTTACCAAAGCAAGACTTTCAGATGAATGAGGCTATTTATATTTTGCAGGATATGATCTATCTGCAATCAAAAAAACCTTTGGCGAATGCTTCTTAAAAAGAAGCTTCTTCAAGTAGTACTTCTAATGCTTCGGTAAGTTCTTCAACAGTTGTTCTTTCAGCTGGATCAGTGCGTAGACAACCAATTAATCGATAAATGGCTAGTTGTTTTGGGGAGAATGTTCTTTTAGGAGGATGTGCACAAAATAGATCTGCATCACTTGCAATATTTAGAATTTCTGCAAAAAGTTCCTCTAATGTTGTGAAATGTTGTAAGCGTTCTATTTTTCGTTTGAATCTTTTTAGATGATCTATACGAAGCTTTTTTAAAAGAGATTTTTTTTCGATCTTTAAAATTTGAAAAATACAAAGAGCTAAGGAAAATAAGTCAGAGGCAAATGGATTTTGTGTAATTCTTTGTCTAATTTCTTGAAGTCTTTCATTAGCTGTTGCAATGCTTCCAGCGCTAAAATGTTTTTTTGCATAACGAGCTTTTTTGATAGCTTCTAGATAAATGATCTTTTCGGGTGAAAGATATGTAGGAGTTCCGCTAATTTGATAGCTTGGTTTAAAGGTTTGATCGATTTTTTTTGCAAGGCCGAAATCGATCATAAAAACTTTGTTCTTTTTTAAAGGAGATTGGTCATCTTTTTCGATAACAATATTTTCTAATTTGATGTCTTGGTGTAATACATTATGTTCCTTCAAAGAACGTAATATAGTAGCTGATTGCAATGCTATGTCTAGAGAATCGGTATAGGAAAGGTTTTCTTGTTGCTTGGTGATGAATTCTATTAATGAGTCGCCTAAATGGTGATTGAAATAAAGAGCAAGTTTTACATCAGGATCGTCTTTTTCTCGCTTGTTGCTTAAATACAATGAGGGAGGAGCGATAAGGGATGAAACGCCTTCTACATCTTTTAAATGATCTAAAATTTTTAGTTCATTTTCTATAATTTTCAGAGTTTTTTCAATTGATCTAGGTAAAATATTATGTTGCAGTTGTTCGATATCTTCTTGCATTTTTTGAGTTAGTTTTTTGATTTTATTTTTTAGCGTTATTGGTAATTGTGTAAGTTGTTGCTCTATCTCGTGTAGAAGGTTGTTTGTTTCGTCTATGGCGGTTTGTTTTTGTTCGGAGTCTTCAGCTTGTTTAAGTGAATATAATCGGATTTGCGCATTTCTGATGGATGCTTTTAGTTTCATTTCTTCTTTTGAATTCAACCCTTTTTCTTTTTTTATTAGCTCTTCGTAATGCTGTCGGATGATTTTAGTTAGATTTAGAGTGGCTCTTCCAATGATTGGAGAAGCTATGGCATTATTTAAAATAAGGGCTGTAGAATATGTTTTGAAGCTTCCTTTAAATTTTAAATCTTTTTCTTTTCTTTTATTGAGAAGAAGGATTCTAATTTGTCTATTGGAAAATAGTCTAATTTGTTCAATGATTCGGTCGTCTTGACAGCGGAATCTTTGACAGGAAGGAAGAAAACCACTTTGAGTGATTTTAGTTAACATAGATGAAAAAGAGGCGGTATTTGCCAGACGGTATGTTGTGATGGTTTTTTGATTTAGTGGCTGAACTTCATTAAGGCAGAAATAAAAAAATAGTCTGTTTAAATTGACTGCGAAAATCTCATCTATAAGACTTTTAAATAATTCAGGAAAAGAGATTGTAGTGGTTTCACCGGACAAAAAGAAGTTTATTTGTTCCATTAAGACTGGAGAAAAATACTGTCGATAATCTTCAAAGAAAGGTTGGGAAGATAGATGTTGTATTAATTTGTAAGGATTTGGATGGCTGCTGGAGTGTTCTATTATGTCAATTGCGTGGAGTGATTCTGAGGGGG
>DAOTHK010000012.1:0-20879 GCA_035447625.1 Chlamydiales bacterium | reverse complement strand
ATTTATTGGCTTAAAACAAACAATTTTAATTGAGCAGACAAAAGAAAAACAAAATCGATTTTCAGGACGATTGGAAAATTTTGCTCTTGTATCATTTTGTTCTAAAACAGTCTATAAACCCAACGATTCTGTAAAGCTGCAGGTAATAAAAATGCGAAATAATCAACTAGAAGGTTCTGTAATATGATTCAACTGAATGATCGTTATACCTATTTTTCTCATCGCTATGGAGAGAAGTTGATGCTTCCCGGAACCGAGCTTGCGTTAGAAGTGTATCCGACAAAAATTATCATTTCTCCTCTTATGAGAAAAGAGGAAAAGTTTGAAATTCATTTTGATTTTTTAGGTCCGATGAAAGGGTTTACGATTTTTCAAAACTTGGATAAAAACTATATTGAAATCAATGGACATATTCGAATGGGGCATTTCCGTTTTCGTATTGTGGCAAAAGAAGAAGGTATTGATTTGATGGCTGTGAAAATGCCGGCAGGTGAGTTGAAGTTTTCTTTTATTTCAAAAGTTTCCTCCATTAAGCAAATTTGTGGTTTTATGCATGCCAAAGAAACCCTTTTTGTTCCTTGGAAGTTTGCTACAAAATTTGAAAAAAGTATTTCCAAGATTTCCTTTGGGGTATTTAAACAAAAAGATGTTTCCATGATGCAAAGGCGTTTTCTGTTAACGGAATATCTACCTTATTGGCATCTTCTTTCGCAAAAAGTTCCTTTTTTTACTTCTACAATTGAAGGAACGGCGAAATTCTTGGATCAATGCATACCTTTGATTTGTATGAAAAATAAAAAGAAGATAGAAGATCTTTTGGAACTGACATTGAGATCCGGCTTTTCAACATTTTTAATGCCTAGGTTGCTCGATGAGGAATATCAAGGGATCCTAGTAGATCAGAAGGTTTCAAAAAAAGCGCATCCAACGATTTTATTTGAATATGGAAAAAAGATTATCGAATCTCTTTTTCTTTATACGGAACCTGAAAAAGTTTTTGTCTTGACTTGTATGCCTCCTTCGATTTCTCATGGGAAAGCAATCAATTTAAAGACAGAGTACGGAACATTTGATGTGGAGTTTTCTAAAAAGTTTCTCAAAAAACTTGTTTTTAGGCCCTCTTATGATTGTTCTTTTGTTTTCAAACTTCAATCAAAGATAAAAAGTTTTCGAATGAAAGAATCTAGAAAAGAGTTTGGGACTACTCTTCATTCAAATGATAAAATCTCTTTTGTGAAAGGTCGGAAATATTTTTTTGATAAATTTCAAAAATAAATTTTTTTTCTAAAGCCTATCTTTGTTAAGCTAAAAAATAGTTCTCAAAACAAGCTGGGTGATTTATGCAACATAAGATTTTATCTCATAGCCAATATTTGGAAATGGTTCACGAAGTGATCGAGCATGACAGGCATTATTATCATGAATGCAAACCCATGATTTCCGATTATGAATATGATCACCTTATGAAAAGCTTGGAAGCTTATGAAAAAGAGCATCCGGATAAGATTCATCCAAATTCACCTACCTTGCGGGTAAGTGAATTTGTGACAAAAGGATTCAAACAGGCAAATCATATTTTGCCGATGCTGTCATTATCCAACACATATTCCGAAAGCGAAATTGAAGATTTTATTCAGAGAGTGCAAAAACTGCTGCCACAAAAACAGCTTGAATTCTGTGTTGAACTGAAGATGGATGGAACAGCAATTTCCGTTCGTTATGAAAAGGGGCATTTGGTGCAGGCTTTGACCCGCGGAAATGGGAAAAGAGGCGATGATATTACACAAAACATTAAAACGATTAAGACGATTCCTTTAAAACTTACAGGAAAGGATCTCCCAGATGTCTTGGAAGTGAGAGGAGAGGTGTTCATGCCTTTAAAAGCGTTTCGTTATTTAAATGATGAAAGGAAAGAAGAGGGATTGGATCTTTTTGCCAATCCACGTAATGCGGCAGCTGGATCTTTGAAGCTTTTAAATTCCAAAGAAGTTTCAAAAAGAAGATTGAATTGCGTTTTTTATGGAATTGCTCATGGGGAAGATTTTGTTGACACCCAATATGAAGTGCATAAATTTTTAAAGGATTTTGGCCTTCCCGTATCTAAGGAAAAGCATTTTGCAAAATGTGATAGTCTTAAAAAAATTATTGATTTTTCTCATAGGATTGAAGAGGAAAGAAAAGATCTTTCTTTTGAAATTGATGGGATTGTGATCAAGCTCAATGATTTAGAAGATCAAAAAAAACTCGGGGCGACAGGGAAATCCCCCCGTTTCGCCGTCGCTTATAAATTTGCTCCTGAGCAGGCGGAAACTGTGATTGAAGACATTACCGTTCAGGTTGGACGGACAGGGGTGATTACTCCTGTTGCCGAATTAAAGCCTGTCAAAGTTGCGGGTTCAACTATTTCCAGAGCTACTTTGCATAATCAGGATGAAGTTGAAAGAAAAGATATTCGAATAGGGGATACAGCGATTATTGAAAAAGGTGGGGATGTTATTCCGAAAGTTGTCTCAGTGGATTTAAAAAAAAGAAAAAAAGATTCAAAACCTTGGAGGATGCCTAAAAATTGTCCTGTATGTGGAACTGAACTGATTCGAAGAGAAAATGAGGTAGCTTTCCGTTGTCCCAATAAAAAATGCTCTCAAAGACATTTGAGAAATCTCATCTTTTTTGCAAGTAAGCAGGCGATGGATATTGATCATTTGGGTGAAAGAGTTGTGGAAATGCTTTTTGAAAAAGGTTTTGTTTCCTCACCTTCTGATTTTTTTAAATTAAAAGAAGAGGATTTGGCGCAATTGGAAGGATTTAAAGAAAAGTCTATTCAGAATTTACTGGAGAGTCTTGAAAATTCTAAAAAATGCTCATTCCCTAAATTTATTATGAGTTTAGAAATCCCTTATATTGGAAAGGAATCGGCAGAGCTTTTGGCAGATGAGGCAAAAGATCTAAAAACGCTTATGAATATGCAGCAAGAGGATTTTGAAAAGATCGAAGGAATTGGAGAAAAGATGGCAAAATCCTTGGTTGATTTTTTTGAAAATGAAAAAAATCAAAAAGAGATCGAAGAGCTTTTGACAGCAGGTATTGAAATTGAAAAAATTGCTAAAAAAAATGTTTCCAAAGAGTTTGATGGAAAAGTGTTTGTTTTAACCGGGGCATTGCAGGATTATACGCGTGAAGAAGCTTCTTCCTTAATTAAGGAACGAGGGGGGAAAACCTCAAGTTCTGTCAGTAAAAAAACAGATTTTTTACTTGTAGGGGATGACCCAGGTTCCAAATATGATAAAGCTCAAAAACTAGGTGTTCGTATTATCAGTGAAAAAGAATTTGAAAAAATGCTTTAAATTTTCGAAGCGATAAAGGTTTCATGTCTGAAGGAATCAAGACGAACTTTTTGCAATGATCCGATAAGTGATTCGTCTCCTTCGAAGATTACTTTTTCAAAGCGTCTAGTTTTTCCTTTGAGCATTTTACCATCTTTATTCAGCCTTTCCACTAAAACTTCTTCGGTTTGTCCTATCATGGCTTTTCTTCTACTTTCACCTATTTCCTTATAAAGCTTTTGTAGTTGATTGACTCTTACTAGTTTTTCTTCTTTTGAAAGAAGATCTTCAAATTTCGCTGCAAGGGTATTGTCTCTTGGACTATAGGCAAAAATATAGGCTAAGGAAAATTGAATTTCTTTGAAAGCTTGCATAGTTTTTTCGAAATCTTCTTCTGTCTCACCAGGGAATCCTACGATGATATCTGTTCCAATCGTTGCATTGGGGATCAGCTCTTTGATTTGATAGACTTTTTCCAGATAATTTTCATAAGTGTACTTACGGTTCATTCTTTTTAAAATGGTATTGGATCCACATTGCATGGGGAAATGGATGAATTCGCATACTTTATCTAAATCCCTGATAGCATAAATCAATTCTTTAGAGATATCTTTTGGATGGCTTGTTAAAAAGCGGATTCTTTCGATTCCTGGAATATCATTGATCTTATAAAGAAGATCGTGGAATAGCATTTTGTTATCGTTAAAATCTTTTCCATAGCTGTTGACATTTTGTCCTAGCAAGGTGATTTCTTTATATCCTTGGTCTGCAAGTTTTACACATTCTTCTAATATGTTTTGTGAAGGTCTGGAGACTTCTCTTCCTCTTGTAAAAGGAACGATGCAGTAGGAGCAAAAATTATTACATCCACGGATAATGGATACATATGCTTTCAGGTTTGAAGATCTCTGCGCATCAAAATAGTCCAGTTCGTCGGTAAAGTCTTTTTGCACTTTTATAAAGGATTGATTTTCATCGAGCGTAGTCAAGAATTCATTTAGGTGATGAATGTTGTTCGGTCCGAGTATGAAATTCAAATGGGGAAAAGTTTTAACAAGATATTCTTTTTGAGTCATAGCCATGCATCCTGCAAGACCGATAATCGGATTTTTAGGATGATTTTTCAACATATGGAGGTGATGGAAAACTTTGCTTTCTGCAAGTTTTCTTACAGAACAAGTATTTAAAATGATTAAGTCGGCTTCTTGTTCATCTTTGGTTTCTTGATAATTTTTTTTTAAAAGAACGCCTTTCATGATGTCGGAATCAAGTTCGTTCATTTGGCAACCATATGTATGGATATAAAAAGTCTTCATGGTAATTACATATAATAATTTGAAAAAGTAATAATTTGCCTCTTAGGAGAATAATTTTGCAATATTTTTGTTTTGATGTTAGGTTATTATATGAATTTTTTGACATTTCAATAATTATTTAAGTCGTTATTGGGAATTTTTAAAAATTCTTGGCAAAAAACGACTGATCGCCTATTATTTACCTATATTTTTGAAAAGATTATCTGAGAAAAACATGAAAACAAAAAATAACTCGACTACATTTATTACAAAGGAAAAAGCACAAGCTGAAAAGAACTGGTTTCTTTTTGATGCAAAAGGCAAGACTTTAGGCCGATTTGCTTCTGAAGTTGCTAATGTGTTAAGAGGAAAACATAAACCAACTTTTGCACCTCATGTGGATACTGGCGACGGCGTAATCATTTTGAATGCCGATCAAATTGCTGTTACAGGTGCTAAAGAAGCTCAAAAAGTCTATAGACATTATACGGGAGCAATTGGTGGGCTTAGAGAAATTCCTTATCGTACTATGCAAGAGAAAAAGCCGGAAGAGATTCTTCGTAGAGCAGTTAAAGGTATGATGCCTAAGACAAAACTTGCAAATCAACAATTAAAAAGACTTAGAATTTTTCGTGATGAAAATCATGGAATGGAAGCACAAAAACCAATCGCTGTAAACATATAAGGCAAAAGACATGGTAAAGAACATTCAAAAAGATATTATTGGTGTAGGACGTAGAAAAACAGCTGTAGCTTCAGTGCGTCTTCGTAAAGGTAAAGGCAAAGTCCTTGTAAATCAAAAACCTTTCGAAGAATATTTTTCTGCTGATTTGCAAAGAAGTGATATTCTTTCTCCTTTGAAAAAAACTGAATTATCAGGCGAATTTGATTTGATTTTCCGTATTAATGGCGGTGGAATTCAAGCGCAAAGTGAAGCGGCAAGACTTGCGGTTGCAAGAGCGATTGTTGCAAATAACGAACAATTCAGACAAGTTTTGAAAGAAAATGGATATTTAACAAGAGATCCAAGAATGAAAGAACGTAAAAAATACGGTCTTGCTGGAGCTCGTAAATCATTCCAATTCTCAAAAAGATAATATTTTTTCTTCCTCCTTGTTTATTAAGGAACCCTTGAAGAATTATTTCTTCAAGGGATTTTTTTTATTTATTTTTTTAAATTTATTTTTTTATTAAAAATAATCTTTTTTTTATTGAACTTAAAATGACTTCATAATATTTGTATTGAATATAGGAAGGACAGTAATGTTTTTATTAGATCAAACCCCTAAGTATAAAACTCCCTCGGAGACGGCAATTCAAGGACAAAAGATAGAACTTTTTCCTGAGAATTCGGATCCTATAGGGATTTTTTATGGTGGTAGAATATTGCAAATTGTAGAATCTTTAGCATTGCAGGTGGCTAAGAATCATGCAGATATGCAATGCGTTATGAGGAAAATTGATTTTGTCCGGTTTCATTCTCCTGCTAAAAGAGGAGATGTTCTTGTTTGTAGCGCTTCTGTTAATTGTACCTGGGGTTGTGAGATTGAAGTGGGAATCAGTGTTACAGGTGATGATTTTATGACTTTAGAGCATAAGAAAATCCTGACAGCTTATTTTACTTTCAAAGCATTTGATGAAACTCTAAAACCACAAAATGTACCCATGCTTTTGCCAGAGTCTGCTATTGAAATTCAAAGATACAAAAAAGCCCAGCAAAGGCGTGAATTGCATGATTCAAAAATTAGTTAAAGACTAATTTCTTTGTAAATATCATTCCTATAAGAAAAGTGATTCCGATGGGTACCCATAGGATAATCGATGGATGTAAGACTTTATTTTCTGCTAATACTAATGCGCAGTCCATAAGAATATACATGGAAATGAAGGTGAAAAGACCGATTGCTGTGATGAGGAAAATAGATTTATTTCTTGAAAAGGAAAAGCAAAAAGGTGCGATCATTAAAAGGAGTATGATAGGAAACAAAGGGGTAGCGAGTTTGAAATTAATCTGTGCTAGAAGGTCGTATTTTTCTTTAGAAGATGAAAAATATTTCTTCTGATAACTGCGATATAATCGTGAGAGGGAAAGGTTTTCTAAAGGAATTTTCTCTTTTTTATCCATTTTCTTTGAAAAAGCAATTTGAGGAAATTGCAATTGTTCATAAGACTTTGTTTTTTTGATGGCTCCATTTTGATCTTTAATGAATTCATCCACATATTCTCCTTGGACAGGCGTTGTGTTAAGATCCAAGTATTTGATTCGGTATAGGCTGTTTTCAGAGCATAAATAAAACACGTCAAACAATTTGCCTTTAGAAATTTCAGCTTGATATATGAGCTTTCCTTCATTTTTTAACGTTTTTACAAATAGATATTCTTTTTTGATATTACCGGGTTTCCTCAAATGGTCATCTTTGAAGTTTGCTATATACTGGCTGGATTTGGGAATGAAATATTGATGGTTCAAATAAAGAAGAGAGGTTGTGAAAATACCGATAATGAGATAGATCCTTAAAATACTTTTTTTGGCGATACCGTTTGTCAGAAGGGCTGTAAGTTCACTGTTTTGGTTCATGGAAGAAAGGGTAATGATAAAAGAGAGAAGATAGGTTAGTGGTAAAAAGAGATTTAAAAATTGAATAAAGTGATAGAGGTAATAGCGAATGATTTTAAAGTAGGATACATCGGTATAGGTGAATAATCGAGTGCTACGAAGGGAAAAATCGACAAGGATAAAGGATAAATAGGTTAAAATCATAAAGAACACCATTAATAACAATGTTCTTTTGTAAATCATTTTCTTCCATGTTTTTAGAATCATTATTCAATACCCTCGGATGTTTTTTTTAGCGTATAGAAGCTGAAAATAAGAATAATGGGTTGGACTAAGCCATATAATAGGATGGAAGGTAATGGATAATATTTTAGCGATTTCCCAAATAATAGAGTGATTAAAATAAAAATGCTTAGAAAACATGCAGTTAAAAGTTTTTTAGTAGAGTGATTGCGCCCGATTTCAATGCCGAAACAAATGCCTATGATGGTGAAAGTGAGGGATGCAAAAGCCCAAGAAAAACGCCTTGCAAGCTCAACGGAGGCTTTGATGTATTTTTTGTCTTGTGAGGATTGTGTCTTTTCTCTTGATAGCAAAAGTTTCATGGGAAGGTAGTTTGGGTTTAGGCTCCAATGGTTGGTCTTTAGGTACTGTGATAGATTTTCTGCTTTTGTGTACATGGATTCCTGGTTTTCGATGATCATTGTGTCGAAAAAAGGATTTTCTTCTTCTTCATGGTTGGAAATGAGTGAAACGTTTTTTCCAATCAGGTTTTGGTTTTCTATATAAAAGTTTTTGGCAAAAATATAATTTAATCGTTTGTTTGCTTTGTTATATGTGATTAAGGTGACATTTTCAGCTTTTGTGGAATCATCGGAGCAAGTCAGATCAATATAGGTATTTTTGATTTTTAATAGCTTTTGTCTTTGTAGTAAAAGAAGGGGGTTTTCTGAGCTTTGAACTGTGATCATTTCTTTTGATTTTAAGCGGGTACGTGAGGTGATTTCGGAAGAAACAAAAAAGTTGCCGATAGAAATCCAAAAAGAAATAAAAAGTAGTGGGGTGATGATTTGAAAAATCGAAAGACCAGATGCTCGCATTGCTGTCATTTCGGATGTTTTGGATAATCTCTGAAAAAAGAGTAAAGAAGCGATTAGACAAGAAATAGGAATGGCGATTGGAAGGATGTGGGGGATTTGGTAAAGGATATATAGAATCACTTGTTTCAAAGATCCGCAGATAGCGGCAAAACGAGCGATTTCCTTCAGTCTACTTACGAGAAGTACGCTTATAAATCCTGTAATGGATAGAAAAAAATTTTTTAAAAATGACTGTATGACGTATCGCCAATAAAGAGGCATGATAATTAAAATGATTTTTTCTTGTTATTTTGAAGCTTTTTGCCTTTTTTTCATAGCACGAAAGTTGATTGCTTGCAGCTATGGGAAAAATGGAATACAATAGAAGCTATGAAAACGAAAACTTTATCATTATTACAAGAATTGAAGCGATACTTTTTAAAGTATGGAAAAGAGAAAGGCCATTATTTATTGGCTCTTTCAGGTGGCTATGATTCAAAAGCTCTATGTGAACTATTATTAGAGCTTAAAGAATTATATGACTTTTCTTTAAGCGTTGTACATGTGGATCACAATTGGCGAGAAGAAAGCTCAAAAGAGTGTGAAATTCTTGAAGAGTATGCGAAGAATAACAATCTTTCTTTTTTTTCAAAAAAACTTGGATCGGTTCCGACATCTGATAGGGAAAATGATGCCAGAAATAAGAGGTATCAATTCTTTCAAGAAATTTATAGTAAGTTGAAATGCGATGGCATTTTTTTTGCTCATCATAGGGATGATCAGATTGAAACGACTGTGAAAAGATTTTTGGAAGGAGCTTCTTTATTTGCTTTATTTGGAATGCAGGAAATATCGCATTATCAAGGTATGGTAGTTCTTAGGCCTTTACTCAATGTTTCTAAAAATGATCTTTGCGCATATCTTGAAGAGAAGAAAATTTCAGCCTTTGATGATAAAAGCAATTATTCGTTTGAATATACGAGAAATCGTATTAGACATGAACTTTTGCCAATAATGCAAAAAGCAATTGGAAAGACCGTTAGTGCGCCTTTAGGAGTCATGGCTTTTCAATCGCTTGAATTGAAGCAGTATTTGGATAGGAAGATTGCACTTGATTGGTCTAAAAGAAAAAGTGGCGTTTTAGGGAATTATATCGACTTGCAAACATCTAGATTGGATCCATTTGAATTGAAGTATTTGGTGCGGAAAATGTTTTGGGCTTTCATGGCTCCTATTTCAAAATCAAATGTGGAGAGGATTGTCTCTTGGATTCAAGAAGATAAAAAAGGATCTTTGATTTTGAAAGAGGTTCATATCTATGTAGACAGGAAAAGGCTTTTTCTATTGTATCCAACATTTAATAATTTTCATTTTGAGGTGAAGGTTGTTTCGGAAGATGTTTCATTAGAAAAAGTCGATTGGCAAACCTTGTGGAAAGGAGAGTCTGTCCTTGCCGTGCCTATGGGGGAATATCAACTGAAAACATTTCAAAAAAAGGATAGGTTGAACCAAAAGCTTATATATAAGTGCTATCAAGAAAGAAAGATTCCAATATTTTTAAAAAGTTATTTCCCTGTATTATTTCGTAATAATGTTCCGTTTTTTGATTTATTAACTGGAATAAAAGATGAAAAAATCAAATTAAATAATGAAATTAATTTACGAATTAAAATTAAAAAATAATATTTTGTCTTATGCATTTTAATAGAATTTTGCTATAGAAGAAATATGGTGGTCAGTATGCGGTTTTTGTCTTTACTTTTTGACAAAAATCTGCTTTAATTGATCGGAATAAAATAACATAAATCCCACAAAAAGAAGAAGTAACGATTATGAAAAATCAGAAAAATACACAAAAGCCGGAAACCAAGAAAGGAATTCCAGGAGGCTTTTTATTTTTTGTGTTTCTCATTTTATTTATCTTTATGGCTATTAATTCCTTAACAGATAAAAATTTAGCAGAGATCTCTTTTAGCCATCAAATAGAACATTTGGTTAATTTGGATTTGATCCAACCGTCCGAAAATAAAAAAATTGCACAAAATGACCATCTTGTTACTTTCTCGGGAAAATTCAAAGAACAACTGTCGCCAGAATCTAATGAGAGATTTGCTTATTTGGAACTTTTGAATCAACATCAGCAATATTTATCTGACTTAAAACAGCTTCAAAGTGATATTCGATATTCACAAAAAGAAGTTCAGTCTTCTGCTGAGTATTTTTTAGGATTAACAGGTATGTCGATTCCTGAGAAAGGATTTGTTGTTGTGGGAAATGTTTATGATACTACGTCGCAATCCAATGCCATTATTGTGAAAAATGTGCAGAATTTGGATGTGAATCTATCAGATGTGAAACAAAAGATTGAGCTATTACAAAGCAATGTGACTGAAAAAGGCGTTTTGGAACTTGGAGAAGAGATGAATACTTTGGTAGGGCTATACATGTCTACAAAGTTAGGTGTTGGGCAGGATCCTTACAAAACAAATCTCAAAGAAATGAAATCAAAGCTTGCTACCAGTGGCTCTTATGATACGTTATTTAACGTATATAAAGAAGTCTATGCAGATCTTGCTGCGCTTTCTATGCAGTTTTTGAAAATGCATGATGGAGCTAGATTGACTCCTCTTAGATCTGTTAGAAATTATCTTGAGCAATTGAATCAGTATTCTGTAGTTTTGAAAGATTATCAGAAAAACTCTCTTCTTTTGGAAAAAGCCAGACAAAATGTTGTGAATGTTATTTGGTTTTTCAATAATCAGGAAGTTTCTACAAAGATGCTCGAAAAACAGGATAGCGAAGTATTCAACCAATGGTTTGTTCAAGCAAAAAAAGAATGGAACCAATTTTCAAAAAATAAAGGCTTAACTTTTAAAGCACCAGATCAACCACGAAATGTTGTTTTGGAAAAAACTTTTAAAAGCAAGCAACCTGCTCCTAATTATTTTGGATATATAGTGACAATCCTTCCGATTCTATTGATTATTTTTGCACTGTTTTTCATTTTCTCAAGACAAATGAAAGGTGTGGGATCTTCTGCGATGAATTTTGGAAAGTCTCCTGCGAAATTACTGACAAAAGAAACAAACAAAGTCACATTCAATGATGTGGCGGGAGCGGAAGAGGCTAAAGAAGAATTGCATGAGATTGTGGATTTCTTAAAAGATCCTTATAAGTTTACAGCGTTAGGTGCCAGAATTCCTAAAGGAGTTCTTCTTGTAGGCCCTCCTGGGACAGGTAAGACTTTGGTATCAAAAGCTGTTGCCGGGGAAGCGGACAGGCCCTTTTTCTCTATTTCGGGTTCTGATTTTGTGGAGATGTTTGTAGGGGTTGGTGCTAGTCGAATTCGAGATCTTTTTGATCAGGGAAGAAAGAATGCCCCTTGTATTATATTTGTTGATGAAATCGATGCTGTAGGAAGACATCGTGGTGCCGGCATTGGCGGAGGTCATGATGAAAGAGAGCAGACATTGAATCAGCTTTTGGTTGAGATGGATGGTTTCGATACAAAAGAAGGAGTGATCCTAATGGCTGCAACAAATAGGCCAGATATTTTGGATAAGGCGCTACTTCGTCCGGGTCGTTTTGATAGACGGGTTGTTTTGGATTTACCTGATGTGAAAGGACGTTTTGAAATTTTGAAAGTTCATGCGAGAAAAATTAAAATTGATCCATCGGTTAACCTTATGGATATTGCTAAAAATACTCCTGGAGCATCAGGAGCTGATCTTGCCAATATCTTGAATGAGGCGGCTTTAATGGCGGCTAGAAGAGGTCGTTCTGCTGTAACATCTGCAGAAGCTATCGAAGCATGTGATAAAGTGCGCTATGGAAAAGAGAGAAAGAGTCTTGAGATTGATGTTGATGAAAAGAAAACAACCGCTTACCACGAATCGGGTCATGCGATTGTAGGTCTTTGCGTGGAGCATGCGGATCCAGTTGATAAGGTAACGATTATCCCAAGAGGATTTTCTCTTGGAGCAACCCATTTCATGCCAGAAAAAAACCGTTTGAATTACTGGCGCCGCGAAGTTGTGGATCAGTTGGCGATTTGTATGGGAGGCCGTGCAGCGGAGGAGATCTTTGTTAAGGATATGTCATCCGGCGCTTCCCAAGACATTAACCAAGCAACTAAATTAGCTAGAGCGATGGTTTGTGAATGGGGAATGAGTGAACTTGGTTTGATTACCTATGATGAAAAAGAGACTGCTGGACAATACCTGGGTCAGAATGGTTATGCATCTAAAAAATATTCTGAATCTACAGCAGAAAAGATTGATGCTGAAGTTTCTAAAATTCTAGATGAAGCTCATAAAAAAGCATTGCAGATTGTAGAAGATCATAAAGACAAAGTTGAGTTAATGACTCAAATGCTTATGGAATTTGAGACATTAGATAAACAAGATATCAAAGAAATTATGGATGGAACTTGGGATATAGAAAAGAAAAGAAAGCGTGTCGACACAGCGGAATCTTTGCAAATGGCACCAAAGCCTCCTCCAATTCCTGAAGATAAGAAAGAGGAAAACATTCCTCCAAAACTGGATCAGCCTCCAACAGAGGCGTAAGTGATTAGAAACTTATAAAAAAAACCTACAACCTTTTGGGTTGTAGGTTTTTTTATGCTTTGTAAAAGTCTTTTTTTATTTTAAAAGAGCTTTATGTGAAAGGGCTATCTGACCACGATCATTAATATCTTTTACGACAACTTCTAGCATATCGCCAACTTTGAATACTTCATTCAAGTCTTTGATGCGTGAGTTGGAGACTTCTGAGATATGGCAAAGACCTTCTTTTTTACCTGGCAACTGGATGAAAAGACCGAAAGGCTTGATGCTGGTGATAGCTCCTTTATAGGTTTTTCCAATTTCGATATCAGCTGTAAGATCGTAGATAATTTCTTTTGCTCTTGTCATGGATTCTTCGTTAGTTGAAACGATACTGATAGTTCCATCATCGGAAATATCCAGATCTACACCAGTTTCTTCGATAATAGCACGGATTTGTTTGCCTCCAGGGCCAATAACAGTTCCAATTTGGCTTTGTTTGATCTGCATAGTTTCGATACGTGGTGCGTACATAGAAAGTTTGTCACGGCGTCCTGGACAGCATTCAAGCATTTTATTTAAGATGTGTACACGACCAACTTTGGCTTGTGCAAGCGCATCTTTCATAATTTGATGAGTGATTCCTTCTACTTTGATATCCATTTGGAAAGCTGTGATACCTTCTTCGTCACCTGTGATTTTGAAATCCATATCACCTAGGAAATCTTCTGTTCCCATGATGTCGGATAGGATTTTATATTCGTCACCTTCAAGGATAAGACCCATAGCGATTCCAGCAACTGGTTTTTTGATAGGCACACCGGCATCCATTAAGGCAAGGCATCCACCGCATACGGAAGCCATTGAAGAGGATCCGTTACAGTCGGTGATATTGGATTCCAAACGTATGACATAAGGGAAGTCTATTTGTTCTGGAAGTGTTGCCATTAAAGCTCTTTCGGCTAATTTACCATGACCGATTTCTCTACGTCCTGGAGGGCCGGATCTTCCAACTTCTCCAACGGAAAATGGAGGGAAGAAATATTGTAGGTAGAATCTGTGGGTCCCTTCGCCATGTAGATCCTCATATCTTTCTGCCATTGTTTCTCCACCTAGAGTGACAACTGCAACAGATTGAGTTTCTCCTCTTGTAAATAGGGCGCTACCATGGGTTCTAGGGAAGAATGAGACTTCTCCAGAAATAGGTCTTACTTCATCAAATTTGCGTCCGTCGATTCGTTTATTGTCTTCAAGAATCATTTTTCTCATTAAATCGGAGGAAACTTTTTTGAAGGCGATTTCCAAATCTCTTTTTGGAAAGACAGGTTCTTCTTTTTCAGGGAAAAATGTGCTGAGAAGTTCTTCTTTGATCATCTCAAATGCGGCTTCTCTTGGTTTTTTCTCTTTGATTTTTAAGGCGTCTTGAATAGGTGCTGTGATATGTTTAGCGACTTCATCATAGGTTGTTTTGGGAAGGACAAAAAGAGTGTCTTTTTTCTTCTCTTTGCCGATTTTTGCTTGCCACTCAGAGATTGCGCCGGCAATTTTTTGAATTGCCTTATGACCTGTTTCGATTGCTGCTAAAACTTGCTCTTCTGTTAGAAAGTCGCAATATCCTTCGATCATTAAAATAGCATCTTCAGTCCCTGATAAAACAAGATCCAATTTGGATTGTTTCATTTCTTCAGTTGTAGGGTTGATAATGAATGTGTCATTGATCATACCTACTCTTACAGCAGCTAGGGGTTTGACAAAAGGAATGTCAGAAATAGCTAAAGCGGCAGATGCAGCGCAAATTGCTAAAACATCGGGTTTGTAAACTTTATCATATGAATAGACATAGGATAAAACTTGTGCTTCATTAAAATAACCATTTTCAAATAATGGTCTTAAAGAGCGGTCGATAAGACGGCTGGTGAGAATTTCTCGGCTTGTTGGACGGCCTTCTCTTTTGATGAATCCGCCAAGAGTTCTACCAACAGAGGAGAACTTTTCTTGATAATCTACTCTTAGAGGAAGAAAGTCAACAGTCTCTTCGGCGGTTTTTTTTGCGCAAGCTGTGGATAAAATGGTTGTTTCTCCACAATGGAGCATTACAGATCCATTGGCTTGTTTTGCAATTTTTCCAGTTTCGAAAATAAGTTTCTTATCATCGATTTCAACGGTCATTTGCTGTGTCATATAGACTCCTATTGATTGTTTTCCTATGAACAAAAAATAGAAAATCAGAAAAAAAGTTTTAAAAATTTTTTAAATCTTTTTTTCTGGCCTTCTATTTCGTTCATTTTCAAAAAAAAAGCGCCCTTTTAGGCGCTAAAGTTATTTTCTCAAACTTAAACGATTAATTAAAGATTGATAACGTTTAGTGTCTGTAGAATTTAAATAATCAAGTAACTTTCTTCTTTGTCCTACTAATTTTAATAGAGAAAGACGAGAGTTATGATCTTTTGGTGATTTTTTTAGATGCTCTGTAAGTTCAGTGATTCTTTCTGTTAGAATAGCAATTTGAACATCAGCGGATCCGGTGTCTTTTTCATGTAATTGAAATTTTTTTGTGATTTCTTCTTTTGTACCTTTATCTAAAGACATGAACTTTTACTCCGTACAAGAATTTATAAATTTTTTAAAAACTAACGCAATTGTACTCGAAACGGAATAAGAGATCAACTAAAATAGCAATCGATTAGAAAAAGCTTTAGGGAAATAAGGATTTATTTTTTAATTTTATAGCATTATTGAAATTTTTAATATGGGGAAATAAGCATGCATCCATTTGATGATTCATTTAAGAGTAATTGTTCGGGGATCTCTCAGGAAGAGAGGGATATGATTTTTATGAAAAAAGCGATAGCAGAAGCTAAAAAGGCTTATGATGAAGATGAGGTTCCAGTTGGAGCTGTTATGGTTTTGAATAACAGGGTTATTGCCAAAGGACGAAACCAAGTGGAAAAATTAAAGGATGCTACAGCTCATGCTGAAATTTTGTGTATAACAGCAGCTTCTGCAGAATTGGATAATTGGAGGCTTTTGGATACGACTCTTTATTGCACTTTAGAGCCTTGTTTGATGTGTGCAGGGGCGATCATTGCTTCTAGGGTTTCCAGGGTTGTTTGGGGAGCTCCGGATGTTAGATTGGGGGCAAACGGCAGTTTGATCGATGTATTTGATCAGAAACATCCTTTCCATAATGTGGAGATCACACAGAACATTTTAAAGGATGAATGTTCAATGCTGTTAAAAAGATTTTTTCAAAATCAACGATTGAAAAAAGAGTCTTTAAAAAGAGAAAATTAAATTAAAATTATTCTTCTGTAAAGGAGCTGATTTGGGTCATAAATTCAGAGGTAGCTATAGCTATTGATTCAGCATTTATGTTTTCTTCTTCGCACACAAGCATGAATAATTCTTTTATAAGTTTTCTTCTGTTATCGCTGCCAAAAAACGATCCTTTTCCATATTTATTGATGGTGTGTTTCCACTTTTTAAGAGGATTTTGATCGATTTTTTCTTTATTTATTAATTTTCTATGCAAGTCCTTGAGATGGTTGAAGAGTTTTTCGTCGGCATCTTCATCAGTATGATCGATATCCGATAATAAATCAGTTCTTATTAAGTCGAAATTTAGCGGTTTTGTGAGATCTCTGAATGAGTCTTGTGAGAAGGTGCGATATGTTGTAACTGGAGAGGGGCTTTCGTCTGGGGTTTGTTCAGGGATCAGATCAGAGGTTGTTTGTTCAGGAATTGGCTCAGAGGTTGATTCAGCTGATGGTTCAGGGATTGGTTGTTCAGCTGTAAGTTCAGGGGGTGGCTGTTTTGGTGAGTCTTTTGCTGGACTATTAATAATTCCTCCGAATCCTTCTTCTCCATTTTCTAAAGGAGATGTGATAGGAGGCGTAAAGGGGCGTAAATCTGTTGCAGAAACATCATCCGGCGTGCCGGTTGAAGCTCCTTCTCTTTTTGTAAGGGTATAAAAGATTGTCATGGCAGCTTCATTGACATTGGTTGCGTGAACATATTGTCTTGAAGATATAAGTTTATAATTGCCGTTCAATGCTTTGTTTTTAAATAAGATGTTTGGAGTGATAGTTCCTTGGCGATTTTTTCTGAATTGAATTCTAAGGTCGTCTGAATGATGCTGTAGGTTATAAGCTTCAATGATGCAGGCCATACATTGTTGGATGATGGTTTTATGAAATCCAAGTGTGGTTCCCGATGGTGCTTTTTCTCCTGAAACTTGAATACTATGATTTGCATAAAATTTTTCTGCTTGATCGGTAGAACGTAGTGTTCCAATAGTTCTCATGTTCATTTTATTTACCTTATTAAGTATTAAGTAATAATTATATCATTTTTATTTAAAATTTTCAATTAAAAGCGTTCTTATTTGTTTTATAAAAATAAATTTATCAAAATTAATTTTTAAATTTTTGATTTTAAGTGTTTTATGTATCAAAACATTAATTTTATGCTATAATTCTTCTTTAGGAAAGGAGAAGCTTGTTATGGCTTTAGATGCTGTTGAAGTTTTAGGTGAGAGCCTTTTGCCTTCTTATGAATATTTGATAGAAGGCACTGAAAAAATCTATGATAAAGTTAAAGCACTTCCGAATGTTAAATCCTTTTTGCAACCAGGGGATGAGTGCCAGTTAGTTGTAGAAACTTACGGAATCTATGCTAAAGTGGGACGTTATGGTTATAGTTTGATTCTTCCAGAAAAGCTTCAACAAGAAATTGCTGAGGTTTTTAGGAAAAATATTCGATTTCAGCAACATATTCAGCCTTATTCAGAAAAACACACTTATTTTTTTAATGATGATGGAAAAGTTTATGAATTTCAGCCGATAGCTAATAGAATCTATGCTGAAAAAACAAAAATAGAAAGAGGTTCAAGAAGTTGGAAATCCTTATTTGTTCATGGATCGATGCTTTGGACGGAAATGGACTCTTTGATTCGTTCTTTTGGGAAAATTTGTAATGTTGAATGGATCAATCCTTGTGGAAGATTTTCTCTTTCATCTCATAAATTCGCAAAATCCTATAAGTTTTATAAAAAAGTTACTGGGGTTTTTAAAAAAAGAGCTTCTATCAATATTGCGCGAATATTGGAAGATAGGGAAGGAGAATTGATTGGAAAATTGAGTTATATTCAGGCGGGAGGCTCTTTGTCATCTACGTTGATTGATTCTATTGCAATGCCTTATTTCAATGAAAATTATCCTAATCTAGCGAAGGGAGGTAAGTTTTTTAGTAAGTTTTTATCAAAGACTTGTTCATTTATATCCCTTTGGCTCACAAGAAATTCTTATATCAATTATAACAAAATGGCATGTGAATTAAGTAAGTACTATTTTCATCCTCAATTAACAGAGGGTCAAAAGGTTCTGGCGACTTTGAGATATTTAAAAGAGTTAGTATGTATAAGTGAAAAAGAGGAATTTCGTTTATTTTCTCAGATTCAGACATTTGCAAAGTATCTTGATGATGAAAAGAAAATGAAGCTTTACGAAGAAGCTGTTGAAACACTGTTTAAGAAAAAGAAAGAACAATTTACAAGAAAAAGTGATAAACGTTTTTTTCAAGCTTTTGCAATCAGTTTGAGGGAAAATATTGAAAAATTAGAGAATTTGGATCCTGGCTTTTTCAGTGCAATGGATACGATTGCAAGGTCTTCTTCATTGTATGATGAAAAAGAGCCTTCATATAAGTTTTTGAAAAAACATCTGCTTATTTCTAAAAAAGAAAAAAATTCTTTGATCAAAGAAATAAAAATGGAAAACAAAGATCTTCTTTCATCAGAAGTTCAGCAAAAAGTTATTGATGCTTTAGTCGTTTTAAAACAAGAAAAGTTTGAATCTTTTATGCAAACGCAAGGTATTCAATGTGAAATTTCACAGTCTTTTTTGAATGATTTATATAATTTTGCATCATCTAAAGAGATGATTGAAGTTTTTTTGAAAGAGACTACAAGTAATCGTTTTTGGACAAGGATATCTTTTTTGATGATCGTTTTATCTCTTGCAATTGTTTTTGTTGAAGTTTTCTTAGTAATCCCAGCTTTGATAAAAACGAGTCTAGCATTATTAATGACAAGCTATTGGGCCTATATGTTTTTCAAAAGCTTTTCTAAAGCTATTAAATATGAAAGTGAGATAGATCCTTTAGGGGATTTAATGCCACTTGCTCTTTGTTCAAAAGACTCTTTAGATAATTTAGAAGAAAGTGTATAAATCCAAAAAAAGCTTTTTTAGGATTTATGGAGCCGTTGAATTATCATCTGGATATCTTTTTAGCATATTTAAAAACCGAAAGAGGTTTATCCGATAATACGATTGCAGCATATAAAACGGATATTCAGAAATTCTTTTCTAAAATAGGTTCTTTGCAGTTGGATGTATTGGAAAAAAAAGATTTTTTGAATTATTTCAGGTATTTAAAAAGCTGTAATTTCGCATCTGCAAGTCTTCATCGTATGATGATTTCTTTAAAAGTTTTTTTTCGTTTTCTTCTTAGAGAAGAAGTTGTTACTGTTGATTTTTCCCAGTATTTTGAAACGCCTCGAATATGGCAGCTTATTCCATCTGTTATGTCTTATGATGAAGTGGATAAGCTTTTGCAGGCGCCTGAAATAGGAGATCTTTATGGTCTTAGGGATAAAGCGGTATTGGAACTTATGTATGCAACGGGAATGAGGGTTTCGGAAATTTGCTCTTTGGAAAAAAACTGTCTGAAAGATGCGATGGTCAAGGTGTATGGTAAAGGAAAGAAAGAACGTTTGATTCCAGTTGGCAAGGTAGCGATAGCAGCTATAGAAAACTATTTGAAAAAAAGTAGACATGAAAGTCCTTTTCTTTTTGTATCAAAAAAAGGAAAAAAATTAGATCGTGTTACGATTTGGAAACGTATCAAAGTATATGCAAAAAAAGCAGGTATAGAAAAGGATATTTCTCCGCATACCTTAAGACATTCATTTGCAACACATCTTTTGGAAAATGGTGCTGATCTGCGTCTCATACAAGAGATGTTAGGGCATGAAAATATAGCAACAACGGATAAATACACTCATATTTCTAAGAGTTATCTGTCGTCGGCGTTTGAGAAGTTTCATCCTCGCCCTTAGAAAATTTTCGTTTGATCCATTCATAGAAATTTTCGAAATAAATATAAATAACAGGTGTTAGGTAAAGATTGAGTATTTGTGAGAAGATCAATCCTCCAACAATAACAACTCCAAGAGATCTACGTGCTTGAGCTGATGCTCCGCCTATACCGATTGCAATCGGTATGGCTCCGGCAAATGCTGAAAAAGTAGTCATTAAAATAGGTCTGAAACGAATAGTGCAAGCTTCGAAGATGGCATCACGGGCATTTTTTCCTTGAGAGAGATTGGTATTGGCAAAATCAATTAAAATGATACCGTTTTTCATCACGATACCTATGAGCATGATAAGGCCGATGAAAGAATAAAGAGACAGGGTGTATCCAAAAACATAAAGGGTTAAAAGCCCTGCAAAAGTTGTAGGAGGCAAAGCACTTAATATTGTCAGGGGATGAACTAAATTCTCGTATAAGATTCCTAAAATGATGTAGATGATGAAAAGAGTAACAAGGAATAAAAAGGCAAGGTCGGAAAAGGATTTTTTGAAAACATCGGCGGTTCCTTGGATGGTTCCATAGACAGTTGGGGGCAGTACTTCTTTGGCGATTTTTTCGATATGTTGAATAGCTTCGCTAAGAGGCATTTGGTTTAAGTTGAAAGTGATCATGCTGGAAGGTAGTCCATCGATATGGTTGACGGATAAAGGGCCTACACTTTCGCTTTGTTCCACAACTTGTGAAAGGGGTACGAGTTGATTAGTTTTGGAGCGAATATATAAAGAATCCAAAACGGATGGATCCTTATAATATTTTGGAAGGGTTTCTACTATCACGTCATATTGGTTGATGTCGGTATTGATGGTTGAAATCTTTCCATCGGAATAGGCGTATTCCAGATATTTTTCGATATGTCCAGCTGTTAAGTTAAGATCTCCAGCCCGATCGCGGTTGATGGATAATTTGAATTGGGGTTGGGAAATTTC
>DAOTHK010000011.1:0-20910 GCA_035447625.1 Chlamydiales bacterium | reverse complement strand
TTATTATCATTTGCTTCAAGCTGTTCGTGAACAAGAATCTGCTTGGAAAGATTGGGTTCTTTTCATTTTAGATGCTGTTGAAAAAACGTCTTATCAAACGATAGATTTGGTAAGATCAATCTTGAAAATTATGCAAGCTCATAAAGTAAAAATAAGGGAAAATCTTCCAAAAGTTTATAGTCAGGATTTACTCAATAATTTGTTTAACCATCCTTATACGAAAATTGAATTTGTAATGAACGATCTGAATATACATCGTAATACTGCAAGGAAATATTTAGAAGATTTAGTTCAACTTGGGATTTTGAATAAAATCAAGAAAGGGAAAGAAAGTTATTATGTAAATCAAGCTCTTTTTGATTTATTGATGAATTCCTCTAAAAGTTAGTTTTATAATAAAATTTAAGAACGTGCACACGAAAAGGGCATTTCGTGTGCACGTTTTTTGGTATATGCACAAAAAAACGCCATTTCTTGTGCATATCTTATATAAGAATTTTTTCAGTATTTTTAAAAATTGGAATCCTGCTTGCCATTTTCTATTATTTTTTGTAACATTTTTTTTCCAATATGAGGGGTATTAGCTCAGTTGGTTAGAGCGCCACGTTGACATCGTGGAGGTCGGCTGTTCGAGTCAGCCATATCCCATTTTTAAAAAATCTATTGATCAATAGTGAAAACAAGTCAATTAAAGCTTTTGAATCGAACGGCAGCAGCTGTTTTAGCCGCTGTAATTAAAAAACATTTTCCTTCAGCAGTATTGTCCGGAGGCGGTTTGACGCAAATCGGATTTTCTTACAGCTTTTATTTGGAAGAAGATCAAAAATTATCTCCAGTAGGCTTTTTGCAAGAACAGATGGAGATGTATCGTTTAAATGATTATCCGATCTCTTTTAAAGAAATGGTCTTAAGTTCTCTTACGGGATATTTGAAACATCATAATATGTCCGATAGACTTGAATTTTTAGAGTTATCTAAACAAGTGCTTTATCCGGTAGTTGAAGTTGATGGATTTGTTGATGTGATGGAAGGTCCTTTTCTTAAAAAAACCAATGACTTGCGTTTTTTTAAACTTCTAGATGTTGCTAGGTCAGCGGGTGGCTTATATACAATCGAAGGAATAGCTTGTAATTCTAAGAGTGAGTTGAAAGAGTTTTTAAAGAAATATAAGAGATATCAAACCTGTAATCATATGGCAATAGGTTTGGAAAAAGGTTTTTTTGATATTGCTGATGGAGAGATTGTTTTTCTAAAAAAGGGCTTGGAACTGAAAAATCGGTTAAGCAAGTTTTGGAAAAAAAGTTTGATAAAAAATGATTTTACAATTGTTGAAACATCGAACGATTTTGAAGATCAATTAAAAAATAAAGAGATAAATCATAAAAAATTATTTGAAAAATCAAATGAATTTTTTAAGAAATGCGCAGAACAAGTTACTGTAGTTCAAAAGGATTTGACTGGGCAGGACTTGTTTTCGATACCTACCTGTAATTATTTTTTTGAATCAGCATTTATGTTGGATGAGGAAGTTGAGTGTTTTTGTAATTCTTCCTTGCAATTCATTGAGAAAACCCTTACTATTTTGGGTTTTACGTATAGGATAGTGTTGTGTCAAAGCGCAAAAAAACACTTATCCAAGGTGGAAAAAAGTTTAAAATCCTTTTGCGAGAATCAATTAGATTATGAAATTGTAAGGGGAGAAAAGTTGGCTTTGCAGTTTCAGCTTCAAGATGAACTGGGAAGATGGCATAAAGGACCATACCTTTCTTTCACTAAAAAAGGAAAAATGGTTGAAGTTGCTAGATCTTCTCTAGGGAAACTAGAAACCGCTTTTGCATTGCTTTTGGAAAAGCATCAAGGAAAAGTTCCAATGATTCTTTCAGAAGAAAAATTGAGAATTATTCCATTGAAAAATGAATTCGAAGCATATGCAAAAAGTGTTGCAGCAATTTTTTGGAAACAGGGGATTGAGGCAACAATCCATCTTAAAAAAGAGGAGCTTAAGAAAGAACTCTTTTTAGCTGGGATGGATGAAGTGTCTTTTGTTGCTGTTGTCGGCGCAAAAGAACTTCAGAAAAAAACAGTATGCTTAAGGAATTTGCTCACAGATGAAGAGCAAACTTTAAGTTTGGAACAACTTGAAAATAACTTAAAATTAGAGAGCTATTTTGAGAATAAATAGACAAATACGAGCAGATAAAATCAGACTCATAGGTGCTGAAGGTCAGCAAATTGGCATTATGACAGTGCGTGAAGGTTTAATCAAAGCCCAAGAAGCAGGACTTGATCTTGTAGAGATTTCTCCAACAGCTGTTCCTCCAGTTTGTCGAATCGTTGATTATGGTAAATTTAAATATCAGCTAACGAAAAAAGAGAAAGACAGTAAGAAAGCGCAGCATCAGGTGAAAATGAAAGAAATTAAATTTAAGCCTAATATTGACAAACACGATTTTATGACGAAAGCAAAACATGCTCGTGACTTTTTGTCTAAAGGACATAAAGTGCGCTTTACTTGTTCTTTTAGAGGACGAGAAATGCTACTTATGGATTTAGGTGAAAAAGTCATAGCAGCCATGTGCGAAGATTTATCTGACATTGCAACGATAGAAGCTCCAATTAAGAGAATGGGTCGTATGATCACAACTGTTGTAGCTCCTACCGGAAAAAAAGCTAAAAATATAGAAAAGGAGAATTAATCGTGCCTAAGATGAAAACGAAAAAAGCTGTCCAATCTAGATTTAAAAGTACTGGCACTGGAAAGTTAAAAAGAACAAGACCAAATAGAAGTCATATTCTAACGAAAAAAACTTCTAAAAGAAAACGTTATTTGAAAAGTGCTGCATTAGTGCCGGAAAGTCATGAACGTACATATAAAAAAGTAATGGGCATTGCATAACATAAATATTAGAAAATGGAGTTGAATCATGGTTAGAGTTACGAGTGCTGTAGCACGTCACAAAAGAAAAAAAAGATTAAATAAAAGATCTAAAGGTTTTTTCGGTGATCGTAAGAACCATCTTAAGTTAACAAAAGACGCTGTTATGAAAGCAGATGCATATAACTACATGCATCGTAAAAAGAAAAAAGGTGATTTCCGTAGAATTTGGATTGTCCGAATTGGTGTTGGCGCAAAAATGAATGGAATTTCTTATAGCAAATTCATCGACGGATTGAAAAAAGCGAAATGTGAAATCAATCGTAAAGTTCTATCAGAGCTTGCTATTCACGATCCTAGAGCGTTTAGCGAAGTTGCATCAGTTGCAAAAGCTGCTTTTGTTGCTTAATTCTTTGAAATTTTATGACCTATACAATTATGATAATTGGTATAGGTCATTTTTTATAAAAAAAAGTCATTATGTCATTTCAAGAAAATATACAGTCTATTCAAGAAGCTTTTGAAGAAGATCTTTCAAAGGCTACAACTTCTAAACAGTTAGAAGATTTAAAAGTTCAGTACTTAGGAAAAAAAGGTTCAGTCTCATCGCTTATGCGTTTCATGAAGGATTTATCTCCTTCTGAAAAACCTGTTTTCGGTCAATCTGTCAACGATTTGAAACAATTAATAACAACTTCTATCGAAGATCAAGCGAAAACTATCTATAATGAAGAATTGAATGCGAAATTCGAAAAGGAAGCAATTGATGTTACTCTTCCTGGAAAACAAGAAAAGACAGGGGGATATCATCCAGTCAGTCAGATGCTTCATAGGATTTTGGATGTGATGCAAACAATGGGTTTTTCTGTTGCAACAGGTCCTGACTTAGATTCTGATTATTATAATTTCGAAGGTTTGAATTTTGACAAGGATCATCCAGCAAGAGATATGCAGGATACTTTTTTTATTACAGAAGATTTACTACTTCGAACACATACAAGTAATGTGCAGGTGAGGGTAATGGAGAAGTCGGAGCCTCCTCTTCGTGTGGCTGTTCCTGGGAAATGTTTTCGTAATGAAAATATTTCGGCAAGATCACATGTATTCTTTCATCAGGTAGAAGCATTTTGTGTGGATACGAATATTACTTTTGCAGATCTTCTTTCAACAATGGATGAGTTCTGGAAAAGACTTTTAGGCACTTCTGTTGAAACCAGATACCGTCCTAGTTATTTTCCATTTGTTGAGCCAGGTCTTGAAGGGGACATCAAATGCATCATCTGCAACGGCCAAGGCTGTCGCATTTGTAAGCATACAGGTTGGCTTGAAGTGATTGGTGCTGGAATGATTCATCCCAATGTTTTAAAAGCTGGCGGAATCGATCCTGAGAAGTATTCAGGCTTTGCCTGGGGGCTTGGAGTCGAAAGACTTGCGATGCTTTTGCATAATATTAAAGACATACGTCTTTTTACAGAAAATGATGATCGTTTTTTGAAGCAGTTTAGGTAAAAAAAATAAAAACCTTTGCTTGCTCAAATTTAATGAATTTTGTAATATTTTATTAGATTTTTTACGGAAGAGTGGCAGAGTGGCCGATTGCGCTTGTCTTGAAAACAAGAGTCCTGAAAGGGTCCGGGGGTTCGAATCCCTCCTCTTCCGTACAGTATTTAAGCTCCTAAGGAATTAGGAGCTTTTTTTGTTTAGAATGAATTTTTTAATAGATTAAAAAAGAGCTTTACGAAGTTCTGTTTCTTTTCCCAAAAAGTTGTTTATTGAGACATTAGGAAGAAATGAACATTTAAGATTGTTGGGTAAAGATCTTTTTTGATTAGTTTCGGAGATGATGACGGCTAAAATTAAACCTTCGATGTGTCGATTTGCAAGCTTTAGGTTTTTTTTTGAACAACCTAAAATGGGGGCTTCTTCTAAACTAAGGGTATCTGCATTTAGTTTGGCTTCGTGGACAATAGAGCAGCGAAGATGTTCATAAATATGTTCTTCGAGGCTTTTTCCATTTGCGAGAGTAATATTCCCTGTTAACTCTGCTCCCATTAGTAAGTACTTTGTGATGAATCCTTGTTTTTCTCGAAGAAATTTTGTAATTCTTTTTTTGTTTCCTTTGATTGCAGGATATTCATTTTTTGCAGTAGCATCTATAGCTGCACTTAAAGGTAATATGCTTCCCTCATAATCATCTTCATTTATATATTTAATGCTTTCTTTGATTCTTTTTTCAATGGACATTTTGTCTCCTGATTTTGATTAAAATTATTTTTCTTTATTAAGTTTAATGAGTTTGACAGATTTATCAGGAGTAGGTAACTCTTCAGGCATTACTCCTCCCAGCTCTTTTATGGTTTTACGTACTTTGCTACCAACTTGAAAGTGAGTTTGATTTGCTTCTTCTTTTTTTTGGATTTTTTCGCGACGTATTTTGTCTTCTGTTTGAGTGGCTCTAAATAAGTTGGCTGCAAGTTCTATGCTTCCCATATGGTCTAAAATTTTTTGATTTTTTGTTAGTTTCTTTTTCTTATGAATTTCTTTAGCTCCTAAGCCTCCATAAAGACCTTTATATCCATGATTTTGAAATATTGCGAAATCTGGCGGCGTTTCTATACCGGCATGTGAAGCTGTTTCGACTAATTGTTTATTATGTTCTTTTAGTTCGTTTCTTAGAAAAAAACGTTTTTCATCTTCTTTGAGGTTTTGAAAGTTTTGATTATCTGCAAGTTCTTGACGACGAGTCTGTATTGCGAAATAAGTTTGGCCATTTGCAATGACGGGTTTTTTAGGATCGCCGTTTTGTACGATTAGGTAGCAGGCATAACGAGAAAGTTTTATGTCAGATACGTTTCTTTTGCCACCTTTCCCTATGATGATCATTCCGTTGACTTCAACGAAATGATCGGTAATAGAATATCCGCTATTTGTACAGGCTTTTTTTGCTTTTTCAATTACTAGAAGAAAATTGCGATAATCTGAATATTCTAAAGTTTTAGCAAGATTTCTTGCGCTCCAAAATTCAATTCCGTTTTCTGTTTTCTTTTGAGATTCAAAGATTGAATGATTTGCTTTTGAATTATTTGATAATTCTGATTGGGTAATAGTTTGAGGGTTTAGAATCTCCTTATCAATTTTTTTCATCTGTGATTCCTTTTTTTGTAAAAGTAATTTTTTAAGATATGATAAATAATTATTTAATTAAAGAAAAAAAACAAGAACGTGTTTTTCTTGTTTTTGTTTATTTTCTTTTGACAGCTTAACGAGAAAGTTGCATCATATCGACATGAATCAAAAGCCTCTTACTAAAATACAAGAACAACTTCTTGAGTTGTTAAAAAAAAGTGATCGTTTGCTAACAATACGTGAAATGCAATCGTCTTTAGATGTTTCTTCTACGAGCGTTATTGTGCGACATATATCGAATTTAGAGAAGAAAGGTTATTTAAAAAGAAATCCTCATAATCCTCGTGATTTTCAAATACTATCTGATGGTTCTGAAAAGGAAATAGCTTGGCTCAATTTATATGGTCTTGCTAGGTGTGGAAGAAATGGAATGTTTTTGGATGGAGAGGTTGTAGACAGAATTCCTATTGCAGCTAAACTGCTTTCTTTTCCTTCTTTTGAAGGATTTTTGGTCAAAGCACAGGGAGATTCAATGGCTCCTCGTATAAATGAGGGAGATTTTGTTATTGGAAGAATATCTGAAAGTATTGAAAGTGGAAAAGTTGTAATATGTCAAAATAATGGAGAAGTTTTAATTAAAAAGATTCAAATAGATAAAGATTCTATCATTCTATTTTCATTAAATACTTCTTATCCTCCTTTTATTGCTTCAGATGATTTTAGAGTGATTGGAGAAGTTAAAGGAATAATTTCTAGATAGTATTTTTCACATAATTTTGATTTTTATCTCTATAAGCGATAAGGTTCGAATTGGTTGCATCCTCGTCCGTACAGTATTTAAGCTCCTAAGGAACTAGGAGCTTTTTTTGTTTTTTTTGATAAGAAAAAAATTACGATGATTTACATATTTCAGAGTTTCAGTATTTAGGTTTAATGATTAAACATTTGAGGATTTTCTACAGATCATATAAATTATTTTCTAAAAATTGAAAAAGGATTTACGATGAAAAAATGTTATATGATTTTTGCGATGATTTCTTTGCTGATGAGTTCAGTATTTGGGGCAACATTTCGAACAGAACCTTGGTTAACAGAAACTTCTATATCTTTTTTAGAAGAATTTTTTAAGAAAAATCCAGAGGCAAAAGTTTTGGAATTTGGATCCGGTGCTTCTACTTTATGGATCGCAAAAAGAACACCAAATCTTTATTCTGTGGAACATTCTGAAAAATTTTATGATTTGATTTCTGAAAGACTTAAAAGTGGTGAATATCATAACGTCAATTATGTATTGGCAAAACGTCCTTATTATGATCAATGTGATGAATTTTCAGATGAATTTTTTGATTTGATAATTGTTGATGGTAGAAATAGAAAAGGATGTATTGTTCGTTCAATACCAAAACTTAAATCCGGTGGAGTCTTATTGTTGGATAATGCAGAGAGAAAATATTACCATTCAGTTTTCTCTCTTATGAAGGATTGGGAGTATGTTACAACAGAACAAACCTGTCCTGATAAATTCGGTTTTTGGTATAGGGGATGGAAAACTGATTGGTGGATAAAGCCTTAATCGATTAAAGCTATCTTAATAAAATGTGATGATGAAGATATCAGCCTTCATCATCGCTTATTTCTTCTTTAGGGTTTCTAGGTTGAGTAGGTTCTGAAGGAAGGGAGAATGAAGGGATCTCTTCCGGAAAATCAATTGAGAATATACGTTGTTGCCCTGTTTCAGGTTGTTCTGTCTGTTGATCGCTAGGGTATGGAAGTGCTTCTATTATAGCTGTTTTTTCAACTTTTGGAAAGGGGGGCTGATGAATGATTTTAAAAGCACTTTTATATCTAGTCGGATCGAATATAGGTTCTTTTGTTAGTTCGAACAGAGGTAAAGGGAGTGAAAAATTTCTTAAGTATTTAGCTTGGATTAGTTCATGTGCTTGTTCTAAATATAAAGCAGCTAATTCACCACCAATAGGAGTTGAATCTAGTGATCTTATAGTTTCAATTAGTATGCTTCTGTTTTTAGGTGAGAAAAAATTTAAAATATTTGCACTCATTTTATAATAACTTGTTTTAATTTATTGATAATATTATAACCGAAAACAAATAAATATAACAATATATATATTAATTAGCAAAACGTCATTATTATAATTAATGTACTAAATAAATTCGGTTTTTGGTATAGGGGTTGGAAAACTGATTGGTGGATAAAGCCATAATCGATTAAAGCCATCTTAATAAAATATGATGATGAAGGTATCAGCCTTCATCGTCGCTTATTTCTTCTTTAGGGTCTCTAGGTTGAGTAGGTGCTGAAGGAAGAGAGAATGAAGGGGACCCTTCCGGAGAATCACTTGAGAATACAAATTGAGTAGGTGCTGAAGGAAGAGAGAATGAAGGGATCTCTTCCGGAAAATCAATTGAGAATATACGTTGTTGCCCTGTTTCAGGTTGTTCTGTCTGTTGATCGCTAGGGTATGGAAGTGCTTCTATTATAGCTGTTTTTTCAACTTTTGGAAAGGGGGGCTGATGAATGATTTTAAAAGCACTTTTATATCTAGTCGGATCGAATATAGGTTCTTTTGTTAGTTCGAACAGAGGTAAAGGGAGTGAAAAATTTCTTAAGTATTTAGCTTGGATTAGTTCATGTGCTTGTTCTAAATATAAAGCAGCTAATTCACCACCAATAGGAGTTGAATCTAGTGATCTTATAGTTTCAATTAGTATGCTTCTGTTTTTAGGTGAGAAAAAATTTAAAATATTTGCACTCATTTTATAATAACTTGTTTTAATTTATTGATAATATTATAACCGAAAACAAATAAATATAACAATATATATATTAATTAGCAAAACGTCATTATTATAATTAATGTACTAAATAAATTCGGTTTTTGGTATAGGGGTTGGAAAACTGATTGGTGGATAAAGCCATAATCGATTAAAGCCATCTTAATAAAATATGATGATGAAGATGTCAATCTTCATCATCGCTTATTTCTTTTTGAGATTAAAGCGGCAAAGTAGCTTGGGAAAGTGAGAATTCGGGGATTGATTCAAATGGGATTATGCTTTGTTGATCTTCTGCAGTTGGTTCTTTTTGTGATTCAGTAGAGTCAAGGGGTTCTTCTATATAGAATGTACATGCTTGATCTTTATCAGCTTGTTCTCTTAGTGATTTGGAAAAGAGAGAGGAGCCTTCTATAAAGAATAAGAGTTGATGATCTTCATCATTTGGTTCTTTTTGTGAATCGATAGAGTGAGAGATGCCTTTTATTGGGGAGGATTCTCTAAAAGTTTGAATTGTTAAGTGTGTGATTTGTAAACGTAATTGTTTAGAATATGAACAAGCGAATCCACAACTAGTAGAAGGAGTTGAATCCAGTAATCCACTATTTGGAATTTGGAATGAATTTAAAGTATTAACAGACATTTTATAATTAATTGTTTTTAATTTATTGGTTTTATTGTAACAAAAAATCAATAAATTAACAACGCCTATATTTACTAAGTTTTGTAAGAATTAAATGTTTTAAAGCTCTTCTATGAAATAAGAGGGTTTTAAAACATCTTTTAAAGAGAGAATAGCTTTATTTCGGCCATTTTTTGTGATTTGATCCTTCATATTCCCATGTTTTGTAATAAGAGCGGAATCTAAGCCGAAGCGGTTGGCTCCTTCAATATCTGTTGCAGGAGTATCACCGATCATGAGGATTTTTTTAAGATCGTAAATGCTATGTTTATTAAAAAATTTCATAGCTTCTATGTATGCCGGTGAGTAGGGTTTTCCAATATAAAAGACTTCTCCACCAATATTATTATAAATTTTTGCAATGGATCCTTGACGTACAACGGCAACAGGGGGCTTTCCCTCATGAGCAAATTCATCAGGATTGGCGCAAACCATGGGAAGGTTATGTTCTTTGATTTTTTGAATCTTTTCTTCAAAAACGAAAGGATCTGTTTGGTTTTCTCCATTGATATGAGGGATGCTGATGTAGATGAAGTCAGCTTCTTTTAGGTTTTCAGTGTGTTGGTACTGGGAGTTTTCAAAAAGAATTAATGGGGAGGGGTAATGGGGATGGATGCCTCCAAAAAGATAGAATTTGTTATTGGGGGTCTGGAAGGGAAGTTGGTTGTTTAGAAAAATATTTTTGGCAACTTCTCCAGATGTTAAAAGAAAATCATAATGAATGCCTTGAATGAGACCATGCTTTTGTAATTTTGTAATTTCTTTTTCAGAGGGTTGTGTTGCATTGGATAGGATACCAATAACTTTATTTTTATTTTTTAATTTTTCCATGGCTTGTTTAGCTCCAGGAATCAGTCCTGCTGCATTTCCATTCCAAAAAACGCCATAGGCATCTAATAGAAGGGCATCATAATTATCACAAATATCTAAACTGGAGGGAAAAATTGTAGGTATCATATTTTTTTAATAAAATTATACCTCAATTTCCCATTTTAGTAAAATTGATCTAAGTGCTTTTAGGGCCTGTAGCAGGTTTATTTTTTGGCCAAAGGATTTTTCGTGCCCAGTAATTCGCACTCCAAGGATCATCTTTTGTAAGGTGTCCTTCTTTATCTCGAATGCCAGCGCTTCTTGTTAAATAATTTTCTTTAGCTTCTTTGCTATAATTGTGACCATAACCTTTAGCTCCAAAGTGCACTAGTTTGACATATTTTTTGCCGTCTATGATTTTTGTTGCTAAAACCATCATTTTTTTCTCTTCACGAGTGGATTTGACAGGTTTATTGGGTTCTAGTTTATGTCCATGGTAGATATAATATTTCCCATCTTTTTCTAGACTTGAAAGTGGTGTGCCTTCCATAATAAAATTATCCCCCTTGTTAACTTTGAAATATCTTTTTTTTTGATAAAATTAAAGATAAAATTTTAAAAATGAGTAAATTATGAATTTAGCAAAACCTTATCAATTAACGAAATATCCGATTGGATCGATAAGAGAGATCTGGACGATTGGCTGGCCTTTGATGCTGGGGATTTTGGCTTCCAGTGTGATGATCTTTTCGGATCGGTTGATGCTTGCCAGATATTCTATTGAAGCAATGACAGGAGCTGTAACCGCTGGAACAGCTGGTTATTCGTTTATTGTTCTTCCTTTGATTATTGCGGGGATTACTGAGGTTTTTGTAGGGCAGTATCATGGACATGATAGTAAAAAAATGATAGGAAAAGCTGTTTGGCAGATGCTTTGGTTTTCCATTATGACGATTCCTTATTTTATTCTTGTTGGATCTTTTGGTCCGGGGATTTTATTTAAAAATACTTTGTTTCCACGGTATGCAACGGACTTTTTTTCTATATTCGTCTCATTTGGTTTTGTAAATTGTCTATCCATGGCTTTGATGGGTTTTTTTGCAGGACGTGGAAAGGTGAGATTCGTGGCTCTTGTTACTATTTTTGCCAATCTATTAAACATTGGATTGGATTATATACTTATCTACGGGTTTGCTCATATTCCAAGTCTTGGAGTGAAGGGAGCTTCGATTGCGACGGTTATCTCTCAATGCGCTATGGTTGTTATTTTTGGCATGCGTTTTTTACAAAGGGAAAATAAGAAGGAATATGGTACACATCTTTGGAAATTTAATTTTCCCATGTTCTATAGAGCGGTTAAAATTGGCTTTCCAGCAAGTGTTGCACATACATCTGAGATGTTTTCTAGTTTCATGTTTTTTATGCTCTTAAATCAGACAGGCGATGTTTATTTAATGGTTTGTTCTTTGATGCAAACGGTATATCTGCTTTTCTTTTTTGTTATCGAAGGCCTTTCAAAAGGAGTGATTGCAATTTGTTCCAATTTGATCGGAGCGAAAGAGTATTCTTTAGTTATTAAAAATATTTTTTCATCATGCAAATTACATGCGATCTTCTTTTGTTTAATATTTTTTCTTGTTCTATTTTTCTCTCCAGGTATTTTTTCACCTTTTTTTAATGAGAAAAGTACTTGGTTTTTTGAAAATCCAGTTTTTGTGAAAGCTCTTTTTAAAACTTCTCTTTGGCTTTGTTTAGTTTTCTTGTTTGATGGTTTTGGATGGGTTTTAGGAGGGTTTTTAACAGCTGCAGGTGATACAAAATATATTATGATTGTGGGAATCATTGCACCGTGGCTTTTGTATTATTTGCCAGTTTATTTAGGGTTGAATTATTTTCATATTTCAGTTGATAAAGTTTGGTTTATTGCAATGTGTTATACGATTGGAATCGTAGGAATTTATGGTTTGAGATATCGTTCTAAAAAATGGAAGAAGATCAGGATATGATCAAACGATTTTTCGAATGAGAGCATTTGGAAGCAATTTGATTAAATAATAGAAAATCTTCCATTTTTTTGTGATGACGCAAAAACTTTTTTTCTTTCGAATTGCTTGGTAAATTTGTTTTGCAGCTTCTTGTGGAGAGTCTTTCCAAAAGACTTTGGGGCCTTGGGCCATTTTGGTATTTACAAAGCCGGGTAGGATATTGGTAAAAGTAATGGATAGGTTGTTTTTTTTGCTGTGGGCAATAAGCCCTTCCACATATCTGTTGATAAATGCTTTGGAGGCGCTGTAGGCGGGATTATAGGGGTTTGCAAAAAGAGAAGCTAAAGAGGAAATGGTGACGATATGTCCTTTTTTCTTCGATTGCATAAAATATTGATATCCTCTTTGCAGGATAGCTGTATATCCTAAGACGTTTGTTTTTAATACAGCTTCTTCTTTATCCCAGTTGAATAGTTTGTGTCCCCAGTCCCGGCTGGATGTGATATCGCCGATGCCAGAAGAAAGAATAATTAAATCCACACCATCTAATACTTGTATCATTTGCTCGAGTATTGAAGTGGCTTCGTGTGTTTTTTGGATATCCATGAAGTGTAAAAAGCATTCGTTAGGTAATGTTTTTTTGAGATCTTCCAAATGGGAAACACGTCTTGCCGCAAGTCCAAGGGTATATCCTTGTGTTGATAAAACATAGGCAAGTTCTTTGCCAATACCTGAAGAAGCTCCGATAATAATTGCTTTTTTACTCATAAGACATTCCTAAATATTCAATAATTGATGGGTGCAGTTGTCATGGTGTTCTCAATGAATTTTTTTTTCAATAGAATAGTTGTTCATACATCATTTTCTTGAGGTTTATTTTTAGGTTTGTATTATGGAATGCTAAGATTTTTTTAAGGATATGTAGAATATGAATGTTCGTCAAAAATTATTATTTGTTTTAAGTGTTTGTTTTATGGGGGTGCTTCTTTACACCATTGTTTTTGGAAAAGATAGAAGGCTCAGTAAAATACCTCTTTTGCCTTCTTCTGCAGTGGTTCAGGTAAAAGATTTACATATCAAAGGAGTTAAAGAACCTTTTAATTGTTCCTTGGTAGAGGATGTGAAAGGTGATTATCTTTTGGCTTTTCGTTTTATGGAAGGGAAGAAAAATCGTCTGGGAATAGCTGAGTTGGATAAGAATTTTGAAGAGAAGTGTCCTTATCATTTGGTGGATACATGGAGTGATGAAACGGAAGATGCTAGGATTATTTATGATGGTGATGATTATTATCTTGTTTATAACGATCAGCTGCCATGTGAGAAGCATTTTTGCCGTGGGATGTATTTAAGTAAACTGAATCGTGATGATTTTACAATCGAATATAAAACTTCATTTGATTTACATCTTAGACCTGTTGAGAAAAACTGGGTGCCTTTTGTTGCAAAAAATGAAAGAAGTGAAAAGGAAATTCAATTGGCATACTCTTTAGTTCCTCATAAAATACTTTCTGTAACCGATCCTAAAAGTTCAGATCTTACGCAGCTCTTTTTTAAAAACAATCCCTCTTATAGAAGATTTTTTTGGGATTGGGGTGTTGTGCGAGGTGGTACCCCAGCTATAATGGTTGATGGGGAATATCTTTCTTTTTTTCATAGTTCTTTTGGAAAGAAAAGAAGATGGTATGTTATGGGAGCTTATACATTTGAAGCAAAACCTCCTTATCGAGTGACTAGAGTTTCCAAACATCCAATTTTTTATAAGGAAATAAAGAATCAAAGAATTGTTTTTCCATCCGGTTTTGTACAAGATAGAATTGATGGAGAAGAGGTATTTCATATTTCTTATGGAGAAATGGACTGTCGTTCAAAACTTGTTACAATTAAGAAGAAAGATATTTTCGATGCGATGAAATCTTTGGATTAATTGCAATTTTTTTAGTTTTTTGCGAAGCATACAAGAAGTTTCAAACACTTCTTGTATGCTTTTTTTATGCTTTTTTAACGAGGTATCCTAGTTTCAATTCTTCTTGGTAGATGAAGTATCCACCGATTAGGATGATGAAGGTAGAAATAATAATGGAATAGGAGAAAGGTTCGTTCAATAAAATGTTACCGATAATTGAGGTGAAGATCGGACATAATAGGCCAATGAATGACAAGAAGGTTGCTGTATATCTTTTTAAAAGATATCCATAAAAATTATAACACAAGATGTTTGAGATGAATGTCATGATTAAAATGGAAGTTGCAAACCCTGTGAAATGCCCATGGAAAACAGGTGTTGGATTCCAAGATTCCATGGTATAGGACTGAATCAAGGCTAAAAGGCCTCCGATAAACATGCTGTACAAGCTGGCAATTGGAGGGGAAACATGTCCATCTTTGACTAAAAGACGTAGTAAAATCCATCCATAAACAGAGAAAAAAGCCGCTAACGCAACATAGATTTCGCCTATTGAAAAATGAGAAAAAATATTTCTAAAGTTTGAAAATCCATGTTCATGGATTAAGGCTACTTGTATGCCGATAAGTCCAATTGCGATTCCTAGCCACTTTCTTTTAGTCATTTTTTCTTTAAAGTGTACGTATGAGAGCAGGCAAGAGAAAATAGGGGAAAGACTGTAGATAAAGGAAGTTTTGGCAGAGCTTAATTTTTGTAATCCGAGATATTCGAAAATATTGGTTAGATAAACGCTGAACAGCCCTAGTAAAAAAAGAGGGATAATCAATTTTTTAGAAATATTCAAACTTTTTTTATTTTTGAAATAATAGATCACCCAAAGAATGAATGAAGCTAAAAGCATCCTCATTCCTACAAGAAAAAAAGGAGAAGCATGCATCATGGTAATTTTAGCAAGAGGGAAAGAGGAGCACCATAGAAAATAGAGGAGCATGGGAAGAATAAAAGCCATAATTAGAGATGGGGTTGTTTTTCGATAATATTATAAACTAAAAATGAAAAAGTTAAAATATTTAAAAAAATATTTTAACTTGAGTTCTTTTTTTATTCTGTAAAAAGACGTTTTCTAGATGTTATTTTGTCACTGGAAAAAGACATCTTCTGGATGTTTCGGTGGTTGGGGTTTCTAAGGCAGGGGGATGACGCATGAAAAAAGGACTTGCACATTCTCTGCTAGGTCCTAATCTTTCAGAAGATTTTAAATCATAAATTCTACCCCGTTTTCCTTGTATGTGTTGGGGTTTGGGAGCTTTTGGAGGTGTCAATTTTTTAGGTGATTGCGAGGCTTTATCATCTGTTTGTGATTGAGATGCTTTTTCTGGTGAGAAGGGGGTAAAGGGGGTGAGTTGAAAAGGGAGAGGGATGCCATCTTTATTACGAAGTAATTCATGTGCTATAGATCTTGCTTTTTTTTCTGAGGAGGATAGTTTTGGTGATTGAGGGGGTAATGATGGAGATAATGTAAGAATTAAAGTTAGGGGAGAACTCGGAGAGGTCATAAAAATTCCTTTTTTAAAATTTTTTGCATTAATTATAGGAGGCATGTTTATAAAAAACAAAATAAATATTTCTTAGGAATGGAGATTTTGAATTATTTTTAAATAATTTTGACAAATTATTTTTATAATAGAAAATTTTTTAATAAAAGCTGTTTTAAATAGAATGGAGCTTTTTCTTTTTTAGTCTTTTAGAATGGTATTAAAAAATCTTCTGTCTGTAGAAAAAATATTTTTTTGTATATTGGAGCTTTCAATCTAAAAATGAAGTAAAAATGGCAAATAAGTATCAAGAATCTCAGATTACATTTGAAATGGTGGCGTTGCAACAAAGTGGTATTCAAGAAATTTATCTTGATCAAGATAAATTATATTATCAGAAGAGGATCTTGATTGATGGTAAATTTCAAAATGTTCTTATAGATTATGATTCAAAAAAAGAAGTTTTGAAGAATAAAGCTTTTGGAACACGTGTTCATGAGTATGGAGGTAAAGCTTTATTCATAGAAAACGGGCATTATTTTTACAGTAATGCAGAAGATGGAATGGTTTATCATTGTCATAACGGTAAAGAGACTCAATTGACGTTTGATCTAAATAGGCGTTATGTGGAGTTTGCTTATGATGAAAAGAATCAAATACTTCTTGCCGTGCGTGAATCGCATTTGGAAAAAGTTGAAAATGAAATTGTTCAGATTGATTTGAAGACTCATAAGGAATCGGTTCTTTTTTCAGATTCAGATTTTTTCTCATCGATTGTCTTTAATCAGGACAAGACGCAGTTTGCCTATCTTTGTTGGAATGTGCCTAATATGCCGTGGGATGGCTGCTTGCTTGTTTTATGTGACTGGGAAGAGGGTAGGCTGCAAAAGAAGCAAGTAATTGCAGGAGGCTATCAGGAATCTATTTTTCAACCAATGTTTTCTTGGGATAATGATCTTTATTATGTTTCGGATAAAACAGGCTTTTGGAACCCTTATCTATACAAAGAAGGAAAATCTGAGATTATCATACAAAAAGAAATGGATTTTGCAGTGCCTGCGTGGGTATTTGGACTATCGACATATGCTTTACTAACAAAAAATGGTAAAAATAAGATTTTGGCGATTTATTATGAAAAAGGTATAGGCCATTTGTGTGTGATCGATCCCGATAAGAAAAGTTTTAGAAAAATTGAAATTGATTATTGGGATTTTTCATCTTTGCAAGGATATGGGGAAAAAGCTTATTTCATAGCGAAGCATCCTGTAAAACCGCAAGCAGTTTTAGAATTTGATTTTGAAAGTGAAACGCTTCAAGAAATTATTAAAGATGAAAAGATTTTTGAGGAAAAGTTTCTTTCGATGCCTTTTTTAGTTTCATTTTCAACAGGTGAAAAGGAAACCTCATATGGTTTTTATTATCCCCCTAAAGTTACTCGAAAAGAGCTTCCCCCATTAATCTTGATGTGTCATGGGGGTCCTGTCTGGCAGGCTAAGTTGGAGTTAGATCTTAAAAAGCAATTTTGGACATCGAGAGGATTTGCTGTTTTTGATTTGAATTATCGTGGCTCTACTGGATTTGGTAGGGCTTATCGAGATCGATTAAAGAAAAACTGGGGAATTGTTGATGTAGAGGATTGCATTAATGCAGTTCAATATTTGATTCAAAAACAATTGGCGGATCCAAAGAAAATTATTATTCGTGGTAGTTCAGCCGGTGGTTATACAGCTCTTATGGCATTAACAAAAAGTAATCTTTTTAAAGCTGGTGTTTCCTATTATGGGATTTCTGATCTTGAGGCACTTTGGCACAAGATACCAAAATTTGAAAAAGGGATGATGGAACAGTTGATAGGGGCTTATCCTCAAGAAAGGCAAAGGTATAATGATCTTTCTCCTCTTCATTATGTCGAGAAGATTTCTTCTTCAGTATTGCTGTTTCAGGGACTTAAGGATACTGTGGTGCCTTCATCCCAATCAGAGCTTATGTTTACAAAGCTCAAAAAGAATAAAGTCCCTTGTTTTTATATTTCCTTTCCTGAAGAAGGGCATGGTTTTAGGGATCCAAAGGTAATTCGAGAGGCTTTGGAAAGAGAACTTTGTTTTTATCAAAAAATGTTGGATTTTGAAAAGCCTACCTGCTTTTAGCAGGTAGGCTTTATTGAGTATTTCCTAATATAAACCTTTGATGATGTGATTAAAGAGGTAATGGGTTTATTGGGCGTGGAGGTAATTCAGGTGGTATTGTTTCTGTTAAATGGGGAAGTGTTGCCGTTGATAACATCCGAGGAGTTCTGATCGGACCTATGGAAAAGGAGAGGGGTGGGTTTTTTGGAAAGTGATATGTTAAGGTATAACATTCTATATCGGGGTCATCGGTAAGGAAGTTTGTGAATGTGTCTATGGATACTTCATGTATCAATGGAGATAGATGGCTTCTGAATGTTATTTTTGATGATTGAGTGTCGATATCAAATATTAGAAAATAATTGGGAGGAGCTGCTAAAACGATAAATTCAAATGGATTATGACATTTGCTTAAAATACTTTGCATTAATTCTGAAGAATGAGCAAAACAGGGTTCTGTGTATTGTGTAGAATGAGAATTAATTTGAGATTGAAGGGAAATGGGACAAAATTGACTAATACGTAGTTTAAAGTTATTTAAGAAATTTCTTGGTTTTGTGGTTGTCCTTGAATAGCATGAGGGTAAATAGGTTATATAAGAAGATTGCTGATATTTTAAAAATAGGATTTTTATAAAATAGTCTGCTGGATACTCCGTATCAATAAAATATTGTTTTATTTTCCCTTTATTAACAAAAGTCAAGAAAGGAGTTTTAGGAGAAATTGAATTTTCAATACATGATTGAGCAACATAGTCTATTAATGACAAAGGTCTCAATATAACAGGTGTTGGAGAGGGTATTTGTGCATATAATGTTGGCGAGCAGGATTCTATTGAATAGGGGGTTAATTCCTGAAACGGGGGACGAGCAGGTGTTGTAATATCGTATGTAGATGGAGGAATAGGGTTGAAACTTATGGACATAATAACTCTTATTTTTTATGCAGATATTTTAATCAAAAGGATAGGATTTATGAAATGAAAAATGAAATTTTTCTGTTTTTTAATTAATTCAAAATTAAATTTTTAATTTTTTTTACGAAAAAAAATAATAAAAAATTATTTAATTAAATTTCTTATAGCCCATTTTCAGATACATTGTTTATATTGTTTGAGCAATATATGGAAATTTGGATGAATGAATTAATTTTTTTAGGACATGTTCTAGTCGTGCTTTTCTTTGTTTTCTATGCATTTAAAATGGGGAAATATGCTCTGGCTTCTTTGATTGCTATTCAAGCTGTTTTGGCAAATTTATTTGTTTTGAAACAGATTGAGCTTTTTCATTTTGTTGTGACTGCATCCGACGTTTTTGCGATAGGGTCCATTGTCTGCGCCAATCTTCTGCAGGAATTTTTTGGAAAAGAGATTTTGAAAAAAGTGATTTCTGTTACGAGTTTCATCCTTCTATTTTTTGTTGCTATGAGCATTTTTCAGCTCGCTTATATTCCGGCTACATCAGATGTTTCAAGTATTCATTTCCATATGATTTTAAATAGGATGCCAAGACTCTTGATTGCTTCTTTTGTGACGTTTTTTATTGTGCAAAGAATGGATGCTAAATTTTTTGGATATCTTCAATTAAAATTTTCCAAGTTATCTTTGAAAAGACGAGTGGGGATTTCTCTTGTTTTTTCACAATTTATTGATACCTTGCTTTTTTCTTATCTGGGCCTTTATGGGGAATATGAGAAAATTTGGCATGTCATTGTTTTCAGTTATATTGTAAAATTATCCATTTCATTATTGATGTTGATTATTTGGTCCTTAGTGCCAGAAACGATATTTAAAAAAAGGCTTGAGACATGAAAGAATTTAAATTTGAAGTGATTCATCAATCGAAAAAATCTTTTGCAAGAGTGGGAAGGATTCATACTCCTCATGGAATTATTGATACGCCTGGATTTGTGGCTGTTGGAACCAATGGTACCATCAAGGCTTTGGACTCCAAGATGGTGTCAGAAATCGGTTTGCAATTGATGTTTTGCAATACCTATCATATGCTTTTGCAGCCAGGAACAAAGACAGTTCGTGAGATGGGAGGATTGCACAAGTTTATGAATCGTGATATGCCGATTATCACAGATTCTGGAGGGTTTCAGGTATTTTCATTAGCTTATGGTTCTGTTGCTTCGGAACTTAAAAGCTGTGGCGCTAAAAAAACAGATAAGATGGTTTTGAAGATCTCTGAAGAAGGAGTGACTTTCAGATCTTATCGTGATGGTAATAAATTTGTTCTAACGCCTGAAACATCTGTACAGGCTCAAAAAGATCTAGGTGCTGATATTATAATTCCATTTGATGAATTGCCTCCCTATCATATGGAAAAGGATTCCTTGATTCGATCACTCGAAAGAACCCATAGATGGGAAAAGAGATCCTTGAATCAGTATTTAATGGACAGACAGGGACAGGCGATGTATGCGGTGATTCATGGAGGGGTGGATAAAGAACTTCGTCAAAAATCTTGCAACTATTTATCAAGTCTTCCATTTGATGGATTTGCGATCGGAGGCAGCGTTGGAAAAAATAAAAACGAGATGCATGAGATGCTTTCGCATCTGATGCCGCATCTGCCAAAAGATCATCCAAACCATTTGCTCGGAATTGGTGATTTGGAATCTCTTGCGATGAGCATTCCCTTGGGTATTGATACATTTGATAGTTCCTATCCTACCAAGGCTGCAAGACATGGCATGGCTTTGACAAGCGAGGGAAGAATCAAGATTACTTCTTCTGCAAATAAAAATTCCAAAGAGCCTTTGGATAAAAACTGTACTTGTCATACCTGTCGTCATTATTCAAGAGGGTATTTGCATCATTTGTTTAAAGCAAATGAGCTGGTGTCTTATCAACTTGCAAGTATTCATAATCTGCATTACATGGTGCGTCTGATGGAAAATTATCGCACAGCGATTTTGGAGGACCGAATTTAAATCCTTTGCTTTTTCATATGGAAAAGGTATTGTACGATAAGTAATAGGAGCTTTTTTGATATGAAATTTCAAGATATCGAACAGATGTTTAAAAGAGCGATGCTTCATTCGTTAAATCGAGTAAGTTCTTTTTTA